>NZ_BAUP01000066.1:0-8450 GCF_000648275.1 Holospora elegans E1
ATTTTGAGGATCTGAAGTGTTTACAACTGAATCAGGCTGCTTATTTTGAGGATCTGAAGTGTTTACAACTGAATCAGGCTGCTTATTTTGAGGATCTGAAGTGTTTACAACTGAATCAGACTGCTCATTTTGAGAATCTGAAGTGTTTACAACTGAATCAGGCTGCTTATTTTGAGGATCTGAAGTGTTTACAACTGAATCAGGCTGCTTATTTTGAGGATCTGAAGTGTTTACAACTGAATCAGGCTGCTTATTTTGAAAATCTGAAGTGTTTACAACTGAATCAGGCTGCTCATTTTGAGAATCTGAAGTGTTTACAACTGAATCAGGCTGCTCATTTTGAGAATCTGAAGTGTTTGAAGCAAGACCAGAACGCTTACTCTGAGAAACTTTAATCCTTTCCCTTTGAGCTTTCTCCCCTGGGGAGATTTGAGTATTCGTCCATTGACTTATACCCCCCCCCTCTCTTCCTTGAAATTTTTGATTCTCAGTTTTTTGAGAAGCTCCAGACTTCTTCTTAAACTTCTCACTTTTTCTAGGCTTTGGATTTTTGGAGTTATGGGCGTATAAGGAAGTTATAGTTTGAAGAAAAGTAAAAAATAAAGCAAAAATTTTCATTTTTTTCATTTGAAAGCACAAACTAATTTTTACGGTATCATTCTATTCATAAGGAGGATTTTTGTCAACAAACAAAACTTTTATTTATAAAGGAACAATGATGAGTTACATTAAAGCCAGTTAGGCAAGTGTGTTGTATTTATAGAAGCTTTTAACTAAAGATGCTTTTTATTAAAATCAGTAAAGGAAGTCTTTTAAAAGTCTCTAAAAATGATTGTATATAAAATTTGTGAATATTCGGAGTGCTTTTAAAGCGGTTTTGTTCGAGAAGTTTAGCGGTACAAATGTAAAAAATATGGAAAAAATTTCACGAGGTGTGCCCGAAAAAGACAAGCTCCAAGCCCTTGTTTTATACGCAAGCGGCTTTTCAATGAACCGAATTACTCAGCGTTTTGGTGTCAGCGCGGGCGCTGTTTTGAAGGGGGGCGCACCTTAGGATCAAGGCTATGCGCCAAAATTGAACCCTCCCCAGAAGACAAAGGTATTGTCATGAAAGTCTATGAATTTTGGAATTATTTAAAAAAAAGAAGCAAGAAATTTTGGATTTTTAAAGCTTGGATTTCTAAAGCTTGAATTTCTAAATCCTATGATCGTGCTGGAAAACGACTTATCGATTGGGAATTTGGTGATCACTTGAGTCAAACATTCAAACGACTTTTTGAACGATTAAAAAAATAGAAAATTTTATTTTATTGCGTAGATCATTGGGCAGGTTTTAATAAAATTATTCCAAGCACCGGCATCTTTCAGAGAAAAGATAAAACGTTTTTCATTGAAAAAATAACGGTCAACACCGCCATTGGTTTGCAAGATTTCGTAGAAAACCCTTTGCAAACACACGATCACTTGAAATTCTAGAGGTAACACTGTGTATTTTTTCGGCACTTCATGTTAATAAAACTTTGAAAATTAATCACGATATCTTTGGTTAAAAGCATTAAATCAGAAATAGTGAGATGGAGCAAAAATCTTGAAGGAGTCAACAAAAGGAATAACCCATGGACAAAATTAGACAAATAGAACTTGAGAGTAGATATAGAAGAATTTCCAGACAGGTGCGATGAAAGGGCTAAGAGGTTAGAAGTCAGCGCTTCTGGTAAAGATATGCAAAACACCATTTAGGAGAGACATATAAAAAAACTCTCAATCATCCGATCCAGAAAAAAGATCTACGTTTTTCCAAAAGAAATTGAAAAAAAAAGATAAGCAGATAGGTTGTGATGGAAGTGGTTTTTCTCATGATATGCCAAGAACGCATAGTTGCTCTGAAAAGATAAGCGGTGTTATGGGTTCTCATAACTGGGAGGAAAACAAATGCCATAGGTGCTTTAATTGACCAAGCTATAATTGCAATTGGGTTCATATCTGGCTTGCAAAGGGGGGTACATCTTGAGTGCTACCAAACTTTCCAAAAGAAAGCAGTAGTGTTATGGATACTGCCACTTTCCATAAAGGGAAATCTATACAAAAGATGCAGGTCGTAGCTTGCTTTGTTTGCATCCTTATTCTCCTGATCTCAATCCTATTGAGAAAAAATGGGCTTAAGCCAAACATATAAGAAGAAACGCCACCTTACTCAATTGATCTCTTATTTCAATTCCATTTCTTGTAATTTTTTTATACTGATTTAGATATAGTAGAAAAAAATTGCACATGCTTTAAATTAAGTAAAAGTTTTCTGTATTAGAGCTGATATTTCAAATACAGTATAATGATGCAGAAGGTTAGAGTTTCAGCAAAAAGATAAAAAACGAGGAATCCCTTTTTAGAAAGCTTATTGAAGTCATCTAAGAACTCATGTACAATATTTTCTTAAGAAGAAAAGAAAGGGGGCTTAGGGTATGTTGTTAAAGGGAAAAAAAGGATTGATTTTAGGTGTTGCCAATCAAGATTCTATTTCCTGGGGAGTTGCAAAAAAGGTTGCAGAATCAGGTGCGGAACTGGTTATTACTTATCAAACAGATACCTTAAAGCGAAGAGTAGAACCTTTGGCAAAAACTTTGGATTCTGCTGCCTCTATCTTTCCTTGCGATGTGGAAGATTCTAACCAAATTTTTGATCTTTTTCAGCATATTCGAAAAACCTGGGGAAAATTAGATTTTATGCTGCACGGAGCAGCATATTCAGATAAGCAAGAATTGAAAGGAAAATTTTTAGACACTAGTAAACAGAATTTTATTAGAACTATGCACATTTCTTGTTTTTCTCTTATTGAGATGACCAAAGAGGCTGCCAGTCTTATGACTTCAGGAGGAAGTATAGTTACTTTATCTTATTATGGTGCAGAAAAAGTTATTCCCCATTACAATGTTATGGGAGTTGCAAAAGCAGCTTTAGAATCTAGCGTAAGGTATTTAGCAGCGGATTTAGGGCCTCAAGGTATTCGGGTTAACGCAATTTCTGCAGGACCTATGCGCACCCTTGCAGCAGCGGGAGGAATTGATGGGTTTAGATATATTTTAGATTGGACCACTCACAACGCGCCTCTACGGGCGGGGGTTACTCAAGAAGATGTTGGGGATGTGGCGCTGTATTTATTTAGCGGTATGTCTTCAAAAGTAACTGGTGAGGTTCATCACGTAGACTCAGGATATCATGTGATTGGTATGAAATTAGTTCATGCTCCAGATATTCAAAAAAATGTTTAATACGATTACTTCGATTACTTTTGCATCTAAAAAACAAAAAACTATGGAATGGGTATGAAGATAAGTGCGGCGATCGGTTGGGGAGGAAAAAAAATTTTTTCCGGATTCAATCGTTTATTTATTGTGGTAGGGTATGCGGTTACTTTTGTTGTTTTGGTTCTTTTTTTTCGTCGAGGACTTCCTTCTACACCTGTCCACGTCTTAGTATTAGAACATCATTTTGAAGCTTGGGAGCAGGGATCACACCTAAAAAATTGGAAAGCATCCTTAGAGCGTGCTTTGGTAGATCCTTATCTTCGGCGTATTGTCTTGCATCTGAATTTCGACATAAGTATAGCAGATGCGCAGGTTTTAAGGGGGATGTTGGTAAAACTTAAGGCTCAAGGAAAAGAAGTTATATGTTACGCTCAATCTGTTGGTTCTTTAGGAGAAATAGGGATATCCGGGTACTATTTAGGTTCTTGTGCTAATCGCTTTTATCTTGCAAGTTCCGGTCATATGATGCTGGAAGGAATGAGCGTAGAGCGCTTATATTTTGGTAAATTTTTAGAAGCGTTGGGGGTACGCAGTAATTTTGTAGCGCAAGGAAAATACAAATCTGGACCAGATGGATTTACGCGCTCTGATATGGCCATTCAGGAAAAAAAATGATGACTCGTATTTTAAAAAGTTGGAACAAACAGATCTTAAAAGATCTTCAAGAAGACAAACGTATCAAAGGTTTTTCTTTAGAAGATGGGCTTGTGAACTTGACTTGCTCTGCGCAAGAGGCAAAAAAATTAGGGTGGGTTGATGCATTGGCTTCTTGTTGGGATCAAGTTAAATTAAAATATACCCAAAATGAAAAAAATGCTGACGTTAGTGAATATCTGAAAAGAAATAAAAATATCTGGACGTGGATAAAATCTAAGCTATTTCATAGACATCACATTGCGATTTTGCGTATTGATGGAGAGTTAGGCAGTGCAACATTCGATACTCAGCGACTGTGCGATCAATTGATCAGTATTTCACAAAACGCTTCGATAAGTGCTGTTTTTATTATGCTTAATACTCCAGGAGGAACGTCTTCTGCGGCAGAAGCTTTGCGACATGGAGTTTCATGTTGCCGAAATGCAGGAAAATTAACAGTGATCGTTATGGAAAGTGTTGCTGCTTCTGGAGGATATTGGATTGCGTGTTCTGGAGAAAAAATTTGGGCTCAGCCTGGAACTCTTACGGGATCAATTGGCGTTTACGCGGGAAAATTTGATCTTCAAAAGGGGTTAAAGACCTGGGAAATCGGGTTTGGCAGTGTGACCACAGGAAGCGGGTCTAGTGAAAGCCTGTACACAAGCTGGAGCGATAGCCAAAAAACCCGGTGGGAAAAAATTACTGCACTTGGATATGAACATTTTCTTTCTTTAGTGGCAGAAGAACGAAAAATGAAAAAAGAAGATGTTCAAGCTCTGGCACAAGGGCAAGTGTGGACGGGAGAAGAGGCAAAAACTCTGGGGTTAGTAGACGAATTAGGGGATTTTTCCCAGGCATTAAATTGGGCAAAAAAAGAAAAAAATCATTAAATTCTTTAGAGGTTGTTGATTATACTCCTGGTGCTCGTTACTCTTTACATTGGATATTGTCTATGCTGAAGGAAAAAGTAGCAAAAGCCTTTACTGAAATGTTTGTAAACGGTCGAAAACTTTGTATGTTAATGCGAATTAGGTGAAGCATTAGAAAATTTATGAAGGTGGAGTGTGTGTCGTTAAATAAATTTCTAATTAAAAAAATGGAGTACTATATATCTGATTCTTTGAATATCGATTGGTTGTGTGGAGTTTAAGGTATTACTGTAGGAAAAATTATGACAAATTTTTTGCAAATAATAAAAAGCACTCCCTTTTATGTTTGGGGCATATTTGCGTACGTGCTGTTTTTTGGTATTAAAAATATAAAAACAAGAATTGTTTACGTTCCAAAACTTTTCATTTTTCCGCTCTTGTTATTTTTTATACAATACAAAAATTTTTTTTCCCAAAACTCGAGGGCTTTCACTTTGATTGTTTTTTTAGCAACTTTAGGAAGTTTTTTCGTACACAGAAGTAAGAAAGTAAAAGTTATAAAAAGTTTAAAATCAGTTGAGGTGATCGGAAGCTATATTCCATTACTTATTCTTCTTTTTGTATTTTTTATGAAATATTATTTGGGCTATCTAGAGTCTATGGATTATGAGATTTTTTCAAAATATCTTTCTTTTGAAAATCGGATAAGTGGAGCATTTTCAGGATATTTTCTTGGAAGAGCGATTAACTATGTATATCAGTACTGGAAGGAAAGCAAGTGAAAAAGAAAATTTTAACTGGTGATCGGCCAAGTGGAAAATTGCATTTAGGGCATTACATAGGCTCTTTACAGAACAGAGTAAAATTGCAAAACGAATTTGAACAATATGTAATGATAGCTGATGTTCAAGCTCTTACTGATAATTTCGAAAATCCGTCGAAAATTACAGAAAATGTTTTTGAGGTAGCAAAAGATTATTTAAGTGTTGGAATTGATCCAGAAGTTACGACTATCTTAATTCAGTCCCAGATTCCTGAGATTTCTGAACTAACTGTATACTATTTAAATCTTGTTACTTTAGGAAGGCTTGAAAGAAATCCTACCGTAAAAAGTGAAATCCAACAAAAGGGGTACGACGATTCTATTCCCGCTGGTTTTTTTTGTTATCCAGTAAGTCAGGCTGCTGATATAACGATATTTCAGGCAGAAATAGTTCCCGTAGGAGAAGATCAGATTCCAATGATTGAGCAAACTAATGAGATTGTACGTCGGTTTAATCGTATTTATGCTGTGGACTATTTAAAAGAATGCAGAGCAGTTTTAAGCAAATCGCCAAGGTTAGTAGGGATAGACGGCAAAGCAAAAGCTAGTAAATCGTTAGGAAATGCCATTTTTCTTTCAGATACTGCACAAGAAATAAAAAACAAAGTGTTTCAAATGTATACAGATCCAGGACATATAAAAATTAGCACCCCTGGAAGGGTTGAAGGAAATGTTGTTTTTACATATTTAGACGCTTTTCATCCCAATACTGAAGAAGTTAATGATCTTAAAATACATTACCAACGTGGAGGGCTTGGTGATACCACCATAAAAAATATTTTGAATGAAGTTCTTCAGGATTTTTTGGATCCAATCAGAGAAAAGCGAGCTAAATACACAGAAGAATACATAAGTTTTGTTCTTAAATGTGGAACATTAAAGGCGCGTAGTGTAGCCCTAAAGACCATAGAGCAGGTAAGAAAAGCGATTGGAGTGAACTATTTTTAAAAAGAAATACTGAAAGAAAGGAAGTACAGAATGATTAAAAAGTTTGATCACCTTATTTAAAGTAAGGGAAGAGTTCTTCAATAGTATTAGAAGATTTTTTTTGGATTTCGCTTTGAAAAGCTTGCATGCTAATGTTGTACTCTTTTAGAAAATTCGTTATGCTTTTCACAGGCTAGTTTTTCGGGGTAAGTATTAGGGTGTTCAATCAAATTGTTGAAAAAATTTATCATATAGGAAAGAAATGGCGCTCATTTTGGGTTATGATTCCTTACGGATGGTTTGGACTTTTTTTAATAATTCCTATCGGGATTTTAATGATTATTAGTATTTCTGAACCTAAAATAGATACTCCCCCTTTTACACCTTTACTTCGTTATACGGAAAATTATGGTATCGAAATCAGATTGTTTTTTATCAATTATTATAGAGTGCTTTCTCAGGTTCTGTACAGAAAAGCATATTTTGTTTCTTTATACCTTGCGTTTTCTTCTACATTGATTTGCCTTTTTTTAGGGTATCCTATGGCTTATGTTATTACACGTTTTTCTAAACCGTGGCGTGTATTTTTATTAATTTTGGTAGCGTTGCCCTTTTTGTCTTCCTTTTTGGTGCGTATGTGTGCTTGGACAAATATTCTTTCAATGCATGGATTTGTTAATTTTATTTTGGGAAAGTATTGCGGTATCGGTCCTTTTCAATGTATTCATAATCAAGGAGCGGTTTTACTAGGCATTGTATATTCGTACATTACTTTTATGATTTTTCCTTTATACATTACTTTGGAAAAAATTGACGTTACTATGCTGGAAGCAGCTTATACACTAGGGTGTCGCCCTTGGAGAGCGTTTTGGAAGATCATATTGCCGCTTTCAAGCCCCGGGATACTAGCAGGGGCAAGCTTAGTTTTCATTCCCGCAGTTGGAGAATACATAATTCCAGAAATTTTGGGAGGAAAACAATGCATTACAATTGGCCGGCTATTATGGTATGAATTTTTTGTGAATCATGATTGGCCAGCAGCGTGCGCATTAGCATTTGTAATGATGGGATTTTTACTTATTCCTATTATTGCTTTTGAAAAACTGCAAAGAAAGGTAGAAAAAAGTTTAGACACATAGAAACGTTATGCGCTTTGCACTATAGTTTCGTTTGTGTTAAGCAAAAAATACTCAGGTACTAAACATTTAGGCAAGGAGTCATTCAGATCTACACCTTGCACGAAGTGAAATTTTAAGGATTTTTCTAGTTCCGCTTTTTCATAATTTAGAGTTTTTATGCGTGATTCTTTTCCGTTTTATCGCTTCATAAAGTCTAAATTTAATCCGAGTTTATTTCCTGATTTTAAATATTCAAATAAGATACTCATTCTGAATGAAATTGTTTACAAGTTTAATAATTTTTCTTATGCAAAGATTTCTGAAAGAAGAAGATCGTGTTGCGTTAAGAACGCAGCATAGGAAAGAAAAGAACCGACGCGTAGAAGAGAGGATTAAGGAAGTTTAGTTATTCGACAAGGGGGGAGCTCGTCAAATTGCTAAGGCTCTTTTGATTGACGATCAGTCGAGGAGTATAAGAAAGATCAAAAGTTAATGGTGTCAAGCGGGGGATCTATAAGCAAGCTGAATACTTCGCAAACATCAGAACTTATCGCACATTTTGAAAGCCACCACGTACATGAAAGTGAGTGATATGTTCTTGAAGCATTGCGTAGACGATTCAAGGCAAGACGTTGTGGCTGCACGCCCATAACTTTTCACTTAAAAAGCCAGCAGCACGGCCCGTAAATACAGATCCCACCAAGAAGGAATCCTTTATTCAACGGTGATGACAATACCGCCGAAGAATGAACCCCATAAGTGTTGAAAGTGGTTG
>NZ_BAUP01000065.1:0-25454 GCF_000648275.1 Holospora elegans E1
ACAAAAACGCTGAGCGCTTCGGTTCGTTGAAAGGACGCTTGCGTATAAAACAAGGACTTGGAGCTTGTCTTTTTCGGGCATACCTCGTGAAATTTTTTCCACATTTTTTATTATTTGTACCGCTTACCCCATCGAACAAATCCGCTCTTGTTAACTTTAAAAACGGGTTTGTACTCACTTAAAACTAAATTTGAAAAAGACTAACTCTAAATAAAAAGCTTCTCCGCTCAAAAACTACGTACGTAGCAAGTATAATAAACAAATCATTATTTTTTTAATATTAAAATGATAAAATATAAAAATAAAAATAAACAAAAAAGTACAAGAAATGAAAAACTTTTATTTTTTACTACTCATAGGAAACATAATAATGAATGCCGGAGCATTTGCAAGAGGAGGAGGCCACGGTGCCTTTAGAGGCTATGCAGGCGCCAGAAGACATTTTACGCACCCCCATAACACTGTTGGAGTAAATAAAAGTCCAAACATATCTAATAATGTTCAAAAAAGTGCATCCTTTAGCGGAGGCGGCGGATATGCAGGAGGGTACGGTGGAGGAGTATACGCTGGGGGGTACGGTTGGCCGTTGGCAGCAGCAGCAACTACAGTTGCCACTGCCGCACTTCTTGCTACCTAAAAATTCTTCAGCGCCTGTAGTGTACGAAAATATAGATGTATACCCATAACACGCTTGTTTTTCTATGTTGAAAGACCAAAAAAATGATAATTTTTGCAAAGGGAAAGGTATACAAAAAAAAGAAGTTTTTTGGCCTTAGACGATTTATCTAAAATAACGGTCTTATGGTGCTTTCATCAAAATAAAGTTGTAAAAAAATCATCATATCTTCTGGGATTTTGCTAGTAATAGATACATTTTCGTTCGTTGTCGGATGAGTAAACGATAATTGATAGGCGTGAAGTCCTTGACGCGATAAATCTTTATGGGGGCGCCCATAGATGTGATCTCCCACAATTCCATTGCCTAAATGGGCCAAGTGTACACGAATTTGATGAGTTCTTCCGGTTTCTGGAAAACACTCTACAAGGCTGTACTTTTGGCATTTGGAACGCGCTTTCGTTCTGTAACGCGTTATAGATACTTTTCCCTGAGTCAGACTAACAGACATACGCAGTGGATACCTGGGATGTCGTCCCATATGAACTTCAACGCGCCCTGCCAAAGGGGTGGGGCAAGCATAAACAATAGCCCAATAAGTCTTACGAATGCGCCTTTGAGCAAATTGCTCGCTTAAGTGACGGTGGGATAGGTCATTTTTGGCAACCAGTAATGCTCCGCTAGTAAACTGATCTAAACGATGCACGATACCTGGGCGCTGATGCCCTGCTAATTCAGAAAGCTGATTTTTACAATGCGCAAGAAGCCCGTGTACTAAACTATCTTCTTGATGTCCTATGGATGGATGCACTACTTGTCCTGCAGGTTTATTGATGGCAACGATATCTTCATCTTCATATAAAATATCCAAGAGCATAGAGATAGGTTTTAATTCACAAGGTTTGGGAGGAAAAATTTCAACACGAAACACTGTTCCAAAAGAAACTTTCATAGATTGGTGTTTTTTAGACAAAGCTCCTTCAGAATTTTTCACCTGTCCTTGCTCTAACATGTTTTGAATACATGTTCTGCTGCACTTGGGAAGACGTTTTGCCAAAAATTGATCCAATCGTATTCCAGAAAATTCTGAATCTACGCAAAGGGTATAAATTTTATTGCTCTCAACCATTTGTTTCCTTATTCCTTAATATTCTAAATTTTCTGAACACGATGCTCTGATATCTCTTTATTTTTAATTTTTCCAATTCCTAACTTAATGATTTTCCTAATTTAATAATATTTTATTTGACTTAATTATCTTGAAAACTTAGGAACCTGTAATTTTATCTTCCCAACCATTTTGAACGCACTTCGGGCATAATGTTCAAATCAATACCTCTGCGAATTTCTTCCATCATAGTGTTCATAAAAAAAATGTTATGAATTGTAAGCGCAGACCCAGCTGTAATCTCTTTTGATTTGATTAAATGATGAAGGTAAGCACGAGTATAACGCAAACACGTGGGGCATGAGCAAAGCTCGTCAATGGGACGATGATCGTTTTTGAAGCAAGATTTTAGTAAGTTGATAGAAGAACGAGAATGATAGTCTTCTTTTGCATCGCTCCAATAATTCGGTCTGATTAATGCGCCTCCATGGCGACCTAATCGCGTGGGGATCACGCAATCAAACGTATCGATTCCCTTTGCTATTCCGTCGAAAATATCTTCAATTTTTCCGATACCTAGTAAATGAATAGGGCGATCAGAGCACAACTTTTCCAGCGCCATATCTAAAACTTCCCGCATTTCAACAGAGGTTTTTCCCAAAGATCCTCCAATCCCATGACCAAAAAACGGCATAGAATTTAAAAAATCCACACTGACACGGCGCAATTCGGGGTAAATTCCCCCTTGAGAAATTCCATAAAGTCCTTGATGAGTTTTCTTATATACAGAATCTTCCTTCAAAAAAGCTGTTAAAGATCTTTGAGCCCAGCGGTGGCTTTGTTCCATGGAAGCACGTGTGTGTTCGTAAGAAATATGGTAAGGCGTGCATTCATCTAGTGTAAAAATACAATCTGCTCCCAATGCTTGCTGAACATGAATGGAAAGTTCTGGAGTAAGACACCACTTAGATCCGTCTCTATAACTTAAAAATTCTGCTCCCGCTTCAGAAATTTTAAGATAGCGTTTTGATCGTGGAGACCCCTTGATTTCTTGAGACACACATCCATACCCAAGACTAAAAATCTGATATCCCCCAGAATCTGTATATGTTGGACCATTCCACCCCATAAAAGATCCCACTCCTCCAGCATCGGCAACAACATCTGCTCCAGGATGTAACATTAAATGATAAGTGTTTGCTAGCAGAACAGGGGTGTTCAATTTTTCTATGATCCACGTGTCGACTCCTTTAATTGTTGCCTTGGTGGAACAGAAAAAGAAAGAGGGCGTTGAAATCTTACCATGTGCTGTCAAAATTGTTCCTAATCGACCATAGGAGGTGGTTTTTTTCACTTCAAATTTAGGGAATATCACAATGAAATGTAAATTAAAAAAAACATCTTTTTATATTCTAACACAAACCGTAAGACTATATAGCGTAAGAAATAATTTTTAAACATTCTAGATTGTAAATTTAGAATAGACGCATTACACCTTCTAATAGGATTTGAACATTTAAAGATTAATTACTTCTGATAAAATCATCTTGCAAAAACAAAAAAAATCTGCTAATGTCCTAAAAGGAAAAGGAGTGTAGCTCAAATTGGTAGAGTTCCGGTCTCCAAAACCGGCGGTTTAGGGGTTCGAGCCCCTTCACTCCTGGGTGCAATTCAAATCTTTGTGCTTAGTTTTTGGCACACGTCAAGTTTTTTCTTTCGTTTAGTTTTTTCAAAGAGCGGCAGAAAAAGGCTTTTTCGGTATGTGTCGTAGGTGTTTGTTTTTCTTCATTGGGATAGGTTAGGTTTTTAAAAACTTGCTTTACCTTCAATACTTTGGTAAAATCCTCTACTGAAAGGCTTTCTGGAAAGTGCATTTTTTAGATGGATTAAAAACAAATAAAAAAAGTATGGTATTGTGGATAATTTTGGGGTTACTGATTCTTTCGTTTTTCAATTTGTATCGACAAAAAATGACCAGTGCTCCCTTAGTTGTGGATTATTCAGAGTTTATTGATCGTGTTCACGAGGGGCGTATTCAAGAAGTTGCACTTCAAGGAGAAGTTTTAGAGGCTTTATACAAAACGGGTGAGCGGATTCAGGTTTTTCTTCCCAAAATTGTTCAGCTGCAAAACCTTCCTTTGGATTTATTCAAAGACAAGGGGGTGAGGTTTCGTTTTGTACCACTAGAAGTGTCTTTTTTTAATTTTTATACTCTTTTACAAATTGCTCTTCCTTTTTTGACTGTTGGATTAATCTGGTTTTTATATTATCGACAATCTCAAGGAGGCGCTGGGCGTTCTATGGGGTTTGGGCAATCCAAAGTTAATTTTATCGATCCTGATCAACATCATATAACTTTTGCTGATGTGGAGGGAGCGGAAAATGCAAAAGAGGACCTTCAGGAAGTTGTAGATTTTTTAAAAAATCCTGAAAAATTTGAAGTTCTGGGAGGAAAAATTCCTAAAGGCGTCTTATTGGTAGGTCCGCCAGGAACAGGGAAAACTCTATTGGCCAAAGCAGTGGCAGGGGAAGCAGGTGTTCCTTTCGTGTTTATGTCTGGATCAGATTTTGTAGAAATGTTCGTGGGGGTTGGTGCTAGCCGTGTTCGAGATCTTTTTCGTCAGGCAAAAGAACATAAGCCGTGTATTATTTTTATCGATGAAATTGATGCAGTAGGGCGCGCGCGAGGTGGGCACGCTGGGGGGGGACACGATGAAAGGGACCAAACTCTCAACCAACTTTTGGTAGAAATGGATGGGTTTAGTGAGCGGGAAGGAATTATAGTTCTTGCAGCCACTAACCGAGTAGATGTTTTGGACAAAGCATTGATCAGGGCTGGACGATTTGATCGACAGATTATGGTTCCATTACCAGACCTAAAGGGAAGAGAGGGGATTTTGCGTGTACATACACGAAAAGTGCGCTTGGCTCCAGAAGTGTCTTTGTTGCAAGTTGCTCGGGGAACTATTGGGTTTTCCGGAGCAGACTTAGCTAATTTAGTTAATGAAGCAGCGTTAAGAGCGGCAAAATTTAATAAAACTTCCGTAGACAAAGAGGATTTTGAGGCAGGACGAGACAAGATTCTTATGGGGCCAGAACGAAAAAATATGTTGATGACGGAATCGGATCGTCGTCTTACTGCTTTTCATGAGGCAGGGCATGCACTGGTTGCTGCGTATTCTTCTCATTCAGACCCTATTCACAAAGCAACCATTGTTCCAAGAGGAATGGCTTTAGGGCTAGTAATGCGTTTGCCAGAAACTGATAAAGTTTCTGTAACTAGAGCATCTTTACTGGCTGATCTTGACATTGCTTTGGCAGGTCGCATAGCAGAAGAAATGATGTTTGGAGAAGAAGGTATTACCACTGGCGCTTCTAGTGATTTTAAGTTTGCTACAAATTTAGCCAGAAAAATGGTGACGCATTGGGGGATGAGCAAGAAGATAGGGTATCTATTTTATGGAGAGCAAGATGAATATTGGAGCGGGCTAGCTTCTCATATCTCAGATAACGAGGTCAATCAGATAGATGAAGAAATTCGAAAATTGTTAAAAGAAGCGCACAAAAGAACTTTAGATCTCTTAACCAAATATAAAAGTCAGCTTATTTTATTGGCAGAAACTTTGTTAATTTACGAAACCCTTTCAGGGGAAGAAATTGATGAGTTATTAAAAAATGGAGAAATCAAGCGTCCGATTCCTGAACTAGAAGAGGTTCAAAAATCAGACCCAACCGCTTTAACAGAAGTTTTACCTAAGGAAGATTCTTTGGGTGGGGGGGATTCTTCTAATGGAGAGATCCTTTCTTCTGTTTCTTTAACTATAGTGAATACATTGAAATATTGCTGGCGTGTAATTTTAAAGCACGGAGGAACTTTAGGAGTGTAGTAAATTCAGAAGATTTTTTCTGTGCAGCAGCTTTATAGAACTATTGTAATTTAGATACATCTTTGTTTTTTACATTATTTAGTAAAGAGAGAAAGACGTGGTATGTTGAAATGTTTTGTGAGGAGGATTTTTTATCTTTGTTTTCTTATATTAATTATTTTTCGAGTATTAGGTGTATCGCTTAAAAACCTCTATAGCATGGTTTTTACTTTTTAGTCACAACCGTCACGTTTTCCTTTATCCAATTCATGTAATTTTAACGGTTTTTACAATGACTAGGAATTGAGGTTTGTATGGGGCGCCAAAAAGCGTTCTTAAATGGTTATTTGCTTTTCTTCTGCCTGTCCTTTTAATGGCGTGAAATACGAACAGATCAAAGAAATAGCAGAAGAAAAATTCCGAAGATTGACAGGAGTTAAAAATGATACATTTTATAGAATGGTGAATGTTTTTTAAGCTTTTAACTAAAAATATTTTTAGTTAGAATTGGTAAAGAAGTACTTTTTGAACGATTAAAAAATAAAAAATTTTATTTTATTGTGGAGATCACTGGGCAGGTTTTAATAAAATTATTCCAAGCAACCGCTTATTTCAGAGAAAAGATAAAATGTTCCCCATTGAAAAAAATAACGGTCGACAACGCTATTGCTTTGCGAGATTTCATCGAAAACCCCTTGCAAATACACGATTACTTGAAATGCTGGAGGTAACAATGCGTATTTTGGCGAACTTCACGTTAATAAAACAAAGGGGAATAGAATATTTAGATGAGGGGGCGGGTATATTGAAGCATCGCAACTATTTAAAATAAGTGTATCAGCGATAGGCAGGTAGTATAGAAAATACAGACAAAGAAGGTAGTTATTTTCCTAAGAGGCGTGCTTGGCTCAGAAAAAAAGATTGAACTCAGGAAAGCTAGAAAAGTACGTCAAAGAAAACCAAGATATGACCTTGAAAAAAGCTGCTCAAGAATTTTGGGGTACAATCGTTACTGGTTAAAAAGATTAGGCTTGTAGCTTAAAAAAAGACTTTTCGCACTTAGAATCAAGCAAAGAAAAGCGAAGTCAGTATCAAGAATCGATCAAAGATATAGCGTGTCCAAGTCTTGTATATATAATGAAAGCGGCATTGTATGGCTATGTGCAAAGACAGAAGGCTGGGGCAGAAACAGTGAAAAGTTGGTTGGAAAAAAGAGTGGAAAATATGATCAAAGAACAAATAGCATTACCGGTTTGGTTAATAACACATCCAT
Source organism: Holospora elegans E1 (assembly GCF_000648275.1). Classification (NCBI taxonomy): domain Bacteria; kingdom Pseudomonadati; phylum Pseudomonadota; class Alphaproteobacteria; order Holosporales; family Holosporaceae; genus Holospora; species Holospora elegans. The sequence continues at coordinate 6,864 of NZ_BAUP01000065.1, forward strand.
AGCACCAATGGGGTTTAACGCATCTTGAGATACAGTATTATTCCAAGCTTGGGTAGAAAAATTTCTGATCAAGTGGCGAAAACCTGGTCAAGGTGTTATTATGGATCACTCCTCTTTTCATAAATCCAAGAGAAGTAGAGAATTAATAGAATCTGTAAAATTCGGTATAATTTTTCTATCTCCTTACTCTTTTGATTCCAATCCAATAGAGAAATCCTGGGCTAATATGAAGAGGGGGATTGAATGCAATATACTAAATCTTAAGGTTCTATTCGACACTTTCTCGTGCTTCTTTAAAACATCTAATTCAACCTAAATTACTATAGCTAATTTTTTTTGGATTTTAAGAATGAATCCATTTCTGCTATAATTGCCCTACTTACAGGTTCTCCTTTTTCTACTAAAATGTCGTAATGATTCCCGTCTCTACTTTGTATCAAATATAACCAATGTTTTGCTCCTATACACTTGAAAAATCTATTGATTTGAGGAGACTCTGAAGATTTTTTTGAAAAAATAGCGATATTTGTTTGTAAGTATTTTGACATCACTTCAAAAAATGTTTCTCCATTGGGGGGACGTATTGCGTCACGTGAATTTGAGGGAAGATTATTAGCAAGCTTTTGATTTTGTGATAACGAGACATTCTCAGGTTCTTCATTAACATTGAATACTGTTCCACCGTGCTTTTTAACTAATTTATACCACTGTTTAATTACTTTTTCCGAATTTTGCAGCAAATTTTCAAAGTCTTTTAAAGCGTCTGGATTGTTGTTTTTATTAGATAATCCAAGTGGATCAAGCGCCTGAACTATTTCTGAAATCTCTGAAAGAAGATCAAAGTCTTGGTCTTTATCTGTTAAATTTTCTAATAATTTTTCTTGAAGTTTCTCTACGCAATTTTTCAGAATCTTCATCATATATTTAGGAGTGACTCCTAAATGACTCCACAGACACGACCCATCAACAAATCCTGGTAATTTTATAAAATTCGTTCTAACGCCATCCTCTTTTTGAAAATGATAATTTGAGAATAGGTTTCGACCTACCTGATCTTGTTTGTTTCTAAATTCACGCCATGGTATCGTTTCACTCATATTATAATCATTTTTTTCCCAGAAACTTTTTTCTTTTCCTCCAAAAATTACGGTATTACATAATAGTCCATCATACTCATTACACATCCCTGGCATTGTCCCCATAGACGGAGAGCCTATAATTGCAAGACAAATAACAAAAAAGCAAAAAAATTTATTTTTTTCATTTTAGATTGATTTTATTTTTATTTAGTCATTTTATCACGAATGTATTTTTTATCGATAAAAAAACATATTGTATTCTAAAAATAGAGTGTAAAAGAATATTGCATTGGAGAGCAAAATGATCCATCATAAATTTTTTTTGAAAATGGTGGTTTTTCTGAAATGTAGAAAGTGTACTGTATTAGTAAGAGGTTATAGCTAAAAATCCTTTGCTCGTCTGGAAGAAAATAAAGATATACGAGGGACAACCAAGAATTAAAAAATATATATTGTGTATATGGAAGAAACGAAATTGGTATAAAGTCAATCCCGTGTAAAGATTTAAAAAAAGGAAAAAGAGTAAGAAGCTCTTTTGCGTACAAATATTAAAACTGGGTATGTTATCACAAATCGTTAACACAAGGTTTTTTTCACAGTTCTTTGAAAAATTGGTAAAAAACCTTGATCTTTAATACTTAACGTTGAACCTAATTTATTGTACACTAGACAAAAAAATGTACGGCTCAAAAAAAAATCTGATGGGAATCATACTATGTAGTGTTGTAAAAAAGATTCAAATTCATAGTAAATATTTGATCTATATAAGTTTCTTAAAAAAAGATACATTTCTATTACACTTCAAAAAAATGGGTGTTTTTTTGGTGCATGAAATCTGATAAGGATCCCTCCCAAACTTCGACAAAAGAAAAGCCGTTATATCTGGGGCACCGTCAACGGTTGAAAGCACGATTTTTAAAAGCTCCCCATGCCTTGCCAGATTATGAGCTTTTGGAGTTGTTTTTAGGTGTGTTATACCCACGAAAAGATACCAAACCCTTGGCGAAAAAGCTTTTAGAGGTGCATCGATCCATATGGGGGGTGTTCTTTAGGTCAGAGCTGTTTGATCACTGGGGAGTTGTGTGTTTTCACGAACTCTTTCGTCGTATTTTGATTCGAGAGATTCGTCAAGCGCCCGTGTTGAACAATATTGATAAAGTTGTTGATTATGCGTATCTTTCTATGGGGCATTTGCATAAAGAAGAATTTCGTATATTCTTTTTAAATAAAAAATACGAATTAATTCAAGAAGAGACAGTACAAACAGGCACACTAGACGAAGTTGCTCTATATCCCAGAACATTAATGGAGCGTTGTTTAGAATTTAACGGTGCAAACCTTGTGTTAATTCACAATCATCCTTCTGGTGATCCTTGTCCTTCTAAAGCGGATATAGAGTTAACAGGGGCGTTAGAGGTGGCGTTACTTCCTTTTCAGATTAGTATTTTAGATCATATTATCATAGGAAAATACGCTGCTTTTTCCTTTAGGGAAGAAGGATATCTGGGAAATTCGCGTTTGCAAGCCGTGACGAAATGTACAGAAAAAGATGGCACTGAAAAAGGATGAAAACATGATACCGCTGAACATATCTCAAGAGTAAGAAAAGATGAAGAATAAGACAATATCTAACAAAAGAATGAAAAAATAAAAGCCTGTGTCATGAAATTTTTCATACATGTCTCTTTTTAAACCAATATGACTGCCGAAAGATGTACAAAACGCTTTTTTTCCGTTACTTGGGCTGAAGTAAAAACCCTGCGCAGCTATTTCTATTTGTGCTCGATAATTTCTCCATAAAATTGTAATCTATCAAGTAAATTGCTTTTATTGATAACATAAATATCACGAAAACAATCATAAATTTTTTCCAAACTTAAAGTATAAGCACCTGGTCTGTATAAACTGTAAAACTCTCCATTGAAAGGAGATGCTTTATTTTCTAACTTTAAAATTTAATGCATCTCTAAAAAACGGATCAATTATCACGTATTTACGGTTGATCTTATTCCTTAACAGGAAACTCTTCCTTAACTTTTTTAATTAACTCTTGCATTTTTTTAGACTTCACGCCTTGAAGAGCCATACGAGACAAAGTGCTTTCTGAGGTGCGCACCCCCTCTTTCATGAAACGCACAACAAGTACCAAAGAACTTTCTTTATCTAAAGGAACTACCTTTATATCTCCCACGTGCATCTCTTTTAAAATTTTTTCTAGCTGAGGATTAGATTTTAACATTTTTACTGTTAAATCGTTAACTTTATACTCGCCATTTGGATTGTTTATTTGAAATTTTTTTGCCCAGGTTTCGAAAATTTTTCCTGATAAATCGTTTTTTAAATTTTCTAATTTTTTCAATTCACCTTCCATATCTTTTTTGCCATCTTTTCCTTTTTTGTCAACGATGACAGTTTCAATAACAACACTTTTCATAATATCTTCATCTTTTTTAAGATTTGTTATTTCTTTATTAATTTCTTCCTTAGTGGCTTGTTCTGCACTTTCTCCCAATTTACGTAAAGCAGCAGAGATGTAGGCTTGATCAAGGGCAGACTTTGTCTCAGGAAGCTCATCTAATTTTTGAGCTTTAGCCCATTCGCTAAGTTGACACATAGTAATATAGTCTTCTCTAAGACGCTTTTTTTCTTCTTCTGAAACTTCTTTTCCTTGTCTTTTGTTTGATATTTGCTGTAGTATTTGTTCTATTTCTGATTTTTTAATAACGCGTTTTCCCACCACACACAAAACATCTGTGTCCCCCTTTGAAGCTTCTAAGACAGCCCATAACTGATTTTTTTCACTCAAACACGTCGCTCCTACAAAACTTAACGTCCAAAAAAAAACTTTTTTACAAAACATGTTACTCTAAATTTGCTTGACTCTAAAACTATGCTAATTGAAGGTTCTTAAAGAGTCAAGTTTTGATAGAAACTATTATGGAAAATAGGTGGACTTCATGTGAAAATAAGAAATTTATGGAATAGTTTATTGCACAATTATAAATTTAAATTTTATATAAAATCTTTTTTTCTATTGAAGGGGGCAGGAAATAGTCCAGAAGATGGAAAAGCATTTAAACAAGATGATGGAAAATCCAGATACTTATCTTAAATGGCATGCTGAAAGATTTGGAAGCGTGCCATCATGATGGAAAAAAGCAAAGATAACTACTCAAATAGTACAGCGTAAGCTTTGCTTAAAACTCAAAATTATCAACGGGACGGTAAATGCAACTTTAAAAAAGGTTAAAATAGATAGAAAAAACAATCTGTCCTTTGTTCTTATTTCAACCTAAAACTCTATTTGGAAAAGACTTTAATTAAATTGATTTAAACACATTTTTTTCCTAAAGAGTGTCTAAAATTTTTTGAACGATCGCAGTAGAAGAAAATCCAAAATGCTTGAACAAAACGGAAGATTCCCCTGAGGCGCCAAAAGTTTCCATACCTATGTTTATCCCCCCAGGCCCTGTAACTTGATACCATCCCAAGGGGGAAGACGCTTCAATTGAAATTTGTAAATCAGAAGGAAAACATTTCCAAGGCTCTGGATAGCGTTGAAGCCAGCGCATCATCCAAGGAACTGAATAAACTTGAGCAGAAACAGAATGCTGGTCTGCTAATTCATGCGCTATTGTTAAGGCTAAGTGAACTTCCGATCCGCTGGCCCACAAGTTTACTTTAGGAGTTTTTGTTGCGGGGAGTAAAGGATAGGCTCCTGCTTTGCAGAGATTTTCTTCTTTATACACTTTAGAAAATGTTGGAAGAGATTGCCTGGATAGACACAAGATAACTGGTCCTTTTTCTTGAAGCGCGATTTCCCAACATTCTACAACCTCTACGCTGTCTCCTGGGCGCAACACGGTTAAATTGGGGATGGCTCGCAAAGAAATCAATTGTTCGATAGGTTGATGGGTAGGGCCATCTTCCCCAAGCCCAATGGAATCATGCGTCATAATATATATTACCTTTATTCCCATTAATGCTGACAATCTTAATGCAGGACGCATATAATCTGAAAAAGCTAAAAATGTTCCTCCACAGGGAATAAATCCTGCGTGCGCAGAAATTCCATTCATGATTGCTGCCATGGCGTGCTCTCTTATACCGTAATACAAAAATGGGCGATAAGGGGTCCATTCTTTTGGATCTGTGCACGTAGAATCTTTAAGATCTGCCGCCCCTGCAAGCAGTCGTGTGTAAGGAAAGATCTGTGCTAAAACTGCTCCAGAAGCGCTTCGTGTAGAAATGGCTGGGCGCTCTTGGGCATAAAAAATACCTTTAGCCCTTAACTGTTCTTGAGCTTTTTGGGATAAAGCTGCTCCATTTATGGCTTTGCTGAAACGATCTTGCATACTAGAATCTTGGGTAGAAAATCTTTCCTGCCAAGCTTTGTGTGATGTAGTAGATTTTTGGCTGAAATGTTTCCACTGTTTTAGTAAAAACTCTGGAACAAAAAATGCTTCATTCCAAGGCCAGGCTAGTGCTTTTCGTACCGCTTGGGCTTCTTGGTAGCCTAAGGGAGACCCGTGTGCCTGACATGTTCCCATCTTATTAGGTGATCCGTAACCAATATGGGTACGACACCCGATTAGCGTAGGTTGGCAAGATTTTTTTGCGATATCAATAGCATTGGAAATGGCGTTAAAATCATGACCATTTATACATAACGTATTCCATCCAGATGCTTTAAATCTCTGAACGATATCATCACTTCCGCTAAGATCTACTGGGCCATCTATGGTGACCTTGTTGTCATCCCAGAAAACAATTAAGCGATGCAAGCGCCAATGCCCCGCAAGACTGATGGCTTCTTGTGCTACCCCTTCCATTAAGCATCCATCGCCCAAAATGACATATGTGTAGTGGTCTACGAGCGTTTGTGTAAATTCTTTGCGTAACAAAGACTCACTTAACGCCATACCCAATGCGTTGGCAAGCCCTTGTCCCAAGGGGCCTGTTGTTACTTCAGTTCCCAAAGGGGTTCCTCGTTCAGGGTGCCCTGGAGTTTTACTTGCGTGTTTGCGATAGTTTTTTAGATCTTCTAGGGAAAGAACGCCCCACATATATAAAGCTGCGTACCACAAAGGGGCTCCATGACCTGCAGAAAGAACGAAACGATCTCGATCTGGCCACTGTGTATCGCAAGGGTCCCACTTTAAATATTGAGATGCAAGAACTGCCATCACATCTGCCATTCCCATGGCCATTCCTGGGTGCCCTGAACCGGCATGTTCTACGCTATCCATAGCTAAAATTCTTAAGGCGTTTGCTGCCAAAGGAAAAAAATTTACAGGCGCTTTAAATGCGTTCATTGAAAAACCTGTGCTGAGTTACTGAGTAAGCTTATAGTAACAAATAATTCGTCTAAAAAAAGAGTCCTGGAAAAAAAATAAATTAAACAATAATGGGAAAAATGTTTTTACAAGTCGATTGATATATGTTTTTCGCATTTATTTTTTGTGCTTAATACAATTAAAAAATCTTATTTTACTTAATTTTTTCTAAAGGTTTCTATTTATAATTATGTGATATTGAGAAAAATTTTAGGCAAATTATCATTAATTTATAAAAGATAAAGGGACTTTACTTTTTGAAAATTAAAAGATACAATGAACATCGAAAAGGGCGATTAACTCAGCGGTAGAGTGTCTCGTTTACACCGAGAGAGTCGGCGGTTCAAGTCCGTCATCGCCTAGAGTGATTTGTAGTTCAAAAATTTTAATTTTTTTGCAAAAAATAATAAATAAGTAGTGTTAGAGAGGTTGCTTTGATTTTGTGTGGTAGATTATTTACCTTTTTTCAGTGCGATTGGTTCAAGAAGGTGGTATGGAAGCGGTGTTTTATTTTTTTTGGAATTGTTTGTTTTGGTATTTTTCTGGGGAACGGAAAAGTAGAGTGCTCAGATTCTAGAGTTGTTTCTTGTAAAAACTTTCCAGATCGTACTGTTTTACTTACTTTTGATGATGGTCCTTCTAGTGCGACAAAAGAAGTTTTGGATGCTTTGAAAAATGAAAACGCATCAGCAATATTCTTTATTGTAGGGGAAAAAGCAAATGAAAAGGAAGGAAAAAAGATATTAAAGCTTATCGCTGATTCAGGTCACATGATTGCAAATCATGGGTACAAACACGTAACAATGACGAAGCTTACGGAAAAAGAGCAGATTAGTTCGTTAGATAAAACCAATTCCTGTATAAAAGAATTTCAAAAGACAGTTCTGTATTTTCGTCCTCCAGGGGGGGCGTGCAACAATATATTGAAACGATCTGTGAATTCTTTGGGGATGAAGATTATGTTTTGGAATGTAGATCCCAGAGATTGGAAAAAAAACGATTGTGGTGCAAGGCCAAGTCGTTCTGCATTAAAAGAAAGAATTTTAAAAGGGTTAGAAGACCAAGGGCACAAAGGTATTGTTTTGTTGCACGATATTCATTTGAATACTGCTTTGGCGGTTCCCATGATATTGGATGCTTTAAAAAAAAATGGGTACAGTTTTATGAAACCTGAAGATGTTTTGAAGTATCAAAAAGCTAGTAAATGAGCTGAAAGTTGGGTAAGGTAGAGTTTTAAAAATACGCGATTGTCTGATAAGCAACGGTGAAAACACAAAAAGAGTTAGAAAGTGTATTTTTTACAATTGTTCAAAAATGGTTAAAAATCTCTTGAATTTAATTATTTTTTAGATTATGATTAACGACAGTTTTGCATTTTATTTTTTTATATCAATAAAAAAATAGAAAAACAATGGAATTTTTTTGTGAAAAATAAAATTTTACTCAATTCAATTTCTGGATTTTTTAGAAACTTTTTTTCAGAAAGTACAGGAATTCTGTTTGTTTTATTATTAGGAAATTTTGGAAATCTTTTTTCCAATAATAGTGCTTTTACCACCTATAAAAAGAGATTCATAAGACGGGACTTGAAGCAATAGAGCGTAAAAAATTTTATTTTGATAGCCTAAAACATATAAAAATTCTTGATAAAAAGAAAGAACGGTTTGATTATCTGAATTTTGATTGGAGTTCTTCAAGTTTGAAAAAACTTGATTTAGATTCGATAGAGAACTTCAATAGCTCTTCTTTTTTTCACGTTATTTCAGATGAGAATTTAAAATCAAAGACTTTTTCTTTGTTTCCTTTAAAATTTTTTATTGATATGAAGCCAATTGTTTCGAAAAAACATGTACGCCCGTTAGAAAATTTTTTGCCAAGCTACGACCCTTTTCAAATTTTTGATTTTTTTCAGTTTTCTCAACTTAAAGAAGTTTTTAATAATTTAACTGGTAATGAATTTTCTGAAAGCGATTATTCCAGTGGGTTTAGCGTTTCTATGCTTCCTGGCGCTCCTAGCATTCCTGTTACTTCTATAAATTTTAGTACTGCCACGCGTTCCCAAGCTTCTGGAGTTTCTGCTTCTCCTGTGAATCGTGCTACCCCTAAGATTTATATCGCGCCCCCTGTGCGTTCTGATGATTCTGATATTCCTGCTGCGCCTATGCTGTTGGGGGATCCTATAGGTTCTGGAGCCTCTATGAATATTCCTCCTGTGCGTACTACCCCTAAGATTTATATCGCGCCCCCTGTGCGTTCTGATGATTCTGATACTTCCCTGCTGCGCCTATGCTGTTGGGGGATCCTATAGGTTCTGGAGTCTCTATGAATATTCCTCCTGTGCGTACTACCCCTAAGATTCATGTTGCTTCTATGAATTTTAGTGCTCCCATGCATTCCGACGATTTTAATGAATCCATCATTCCTGTAAATTCTAACAATATTCCTATGCTTTTTGGTGTTTCCAGCGCTCCTGTTTCCAGAAATGTTCTTGATGATTTTGAAAAAAATTTAAATTTGGTAAAGAAGTGGATAAAATTTTTCGATGGGTTTATGCACATTGATTTTATAGGACAACTAAGAGCTGGAGGAAAAGATTTTTGCTTTTCTCTTGCAAACCACTTTAGTAGCTTAAGGATGTGCTTAGAAAATGGAGAGTTTAAGCTAAAACAGATTGTTTTTCTTGACGGAAAAAAGACGTTTGTGGATTGTTCTGATAAATTTTTTAACGCCATTATCAAAGCATTAGATAAATTGGACAATCCTGAACAAATGAAAATTCTTGAAGATGTTATGCATAACGATTTTGAAATTTTTTTAAAATTTTTGGATTTAAAAAATATCAGTATTCATAGTCTTTCTTATAAGTTAAGTGTTAATTTGGCGCGACAATTTAGAAACTTAAGAATGTGTTCAGAAAATGAAGTGTTTGTGTTAAAACGCAATTTTATAAGTGATGAAAAGGAAACATCAATCGAGTGTTCTAATAGAATTTTTTCACTTATTGTCAAAGCGCTAGATTGCTTAGATCTTCCTGAGCAAATAGACATTCTTGAAAAAGCATTTGTTGAAGATTTTAGGCTTTTTGAAAAATATGTAGATTTAAAAGAAGGCATTAATAATCTTCCTGAAGAATTAATAAAAAAGATAGCGGAAACACTTATTTACTTAAGAAAATCTTCAGAAAAAATAAATTTCGTACAAAACCAATGTTATATTAAAGAAAATCATGAATTAGCTAATGAAAAATTAATAGATTTTAATGAACAATTTTCTTTTGGCGTTAAAGCGCTACAGTGTTTGGACACGTCTAAGCAAATAAAAATTCTTGATGATCTCTTTTTTAAAAATTTTGAGATTTTTCAAAAATACTTAGACTCTAAAGGAGGTATTAATAATGTATCTAAAGAATTGATAAATAGTTTAGCAAGTAAGATTGTTGATTTAAATGCGTATTTAGAAAGACAAGTGCTTAAGCTGAGATGGATGAATGATGAAAAGAGGAATTTTATCAATTGCACTAAGGAAAGGTTTGATTTGGTTTTTGAAGCTTTGAAGTGTGTAGATGATTCAAAACGAATAGAAATTCTTGAAAAGGCTGCATGTAATAATTTTGAAGTTTTCTTTAATTTCCTAGATTCAGAAAATGTTAATTTTTCTAGTTTTTCTGATAAAACTGCAAGCAAGTTTATAGAAGCTTTTGGAAATTTAAAAGTAGTTTTGGAAAATACAAAGCCTGTACTGAAACATAAAGTTGTCTTCAATAAAATGGAAACCTTTATTAATTGTTCCGAAAAAAGATTTGAGATTATTGTTAAGGCATTAAATGAAATTCAAAATTTTCAAGTGATGCAGGCTTTTAGAGATGCTTTTTTTATAAATTTTGAAGTTTTTCAAAAATATGTGAATTTAAATGGGGGGATTAATACCCTTTCTAAAGAATTAATAATTGAATTGGCAAAAGAGTTTAGCAGCTTTAGAATGTGTTTAGAAAATAAAGGTTTAAAAAATAGAGAGTTCAAGCTTCAGTTGAAGGGAGGGGGTGAAAAAAAAGAACAGCTTGTTGATCATCCTGAGAAAAATTTTAATTTTATTGTTGAAGCTTTAAAGTGTATAGACGATTCAAAGCGGATGGAAATTCTTGAAGAGACTGCGCGGAATGATTTTGAAGTTTTTTTAAATTTTCCGGGCTTAGAAAATATCAGTGTTGATAATTTTTCTTATGAACTAAAAAGCAAGTTTGTGAAGGAGTTTGGTAAATTAAAAATGGGCTTAGAAAATAGAAAGTCTGTGCTAAAGAGAAGTATTTATATTGGCGATAAAAGAAGCCAATCTATTGATTGTTCTGAAAAAATATGGGCTTTGATTCTTAGAGTTTTAACTCAAATGGATAAATTAAAAGAGCCGGAAATAAAAATTTTTAAGGATGTTGCGTTTAGTGATTTTGAAATTTTTGAAAAATATTTAGATTCCAAGGGGGGTATGATCAAACTTCCTGAAGAATTAATCGCTGCGATAGCGGAAGAATTTAGCAGCTTTAGAATGTGTTTAGAAAATAAAGCAATTAAATTAAAAAGGAACATTGTACGTGAAAAGCATTCAAATTGTGTCGATTGTCCTGAAAAAATACGTAATATAGTTTTTGAAGCACTAAATACGTTAGGTAGACTAAAAAAAAGGTTTAAATCCACACAGATAAGAATTTTTGAAAATGCTTTAGATAAAAATTTTGAAGTTCTGTTAGAATACTTGTTAGAAAACGATAGTGAATATTTATGCAATAACGGAATAAATGATTTTTCTAAAAAATTAGGAGACAAGATAGCAAAAGAATTGCGCAACTTGAGAATATGCTTAGAAAATGAAGCGTTTGTACTAAAACGAGAAATCATCATTAATGAAAAGAAAATTCGTGTAGATTGCTCTGAAAAATTGTTTGGTTATATCGTTGAAGCCTTGAAATTTTTAGATAAATCTACCCAAATAAAGATCCTTGAAGAGCTTGCTTGCAACGATTTTGAGTTTTTTTTAAAATTTTCGGGTTTAGAATCTGGCATTGATTATTTTTTCAAAAATTCAAAAATTCAATTTTTAAATTTAGGATTTGGTGCTAATGATTTTTCAAAAGATCTAAAGAAAAAATTAGCAAACGAATTGAGCAATTTAAGGATGTGTTTAGAAGGAGATTCGCTTGTATTAAAACGCAGGATTTTTATCGATGGACAGGAAATACTCGTTGACTGTTCTGAAAAAAAAATGTTTAGTTCCATTGGCGAGGCGTCAAGAGTTTTGAATAAATTGGATCAAGGTGGATATCACCATCAATACATCAAGATCCTTGAAGAGGTAGCACAAAACGATTTTGAGGTTTTTTTGAAATTTTTAGATTTAGAACGTGTTAGGATTGGTGGTTTTTCTAAAGATTTAAAAATAAAGTTAGCAAATGAATTGAGAAATTTAGAGATATATTTAGAAAACACAGCTCTTGTGTTAAAGCGGCAAAGGATAATTGATGGGCAGAAAATACTCATTGATTGTTCTGAAGGGGTGTTTAATCGTATAGCTGATGCGGTAGAATTTTTGACTAAATCTGATCGAGCAATGATTCTTGAAGAAGTTGCGGGAAATAATTTTGAAGTATTTTTTAAATTTTCGAATTTAGAAATTATTAGTGTTGATAATTTTTCTTACGAATTAAAAATTAGATTAGCAAACGAATTAAGCAATTTAAGATTGTGTTTAGAAAACGAAGGGATTATGTTAAAACGGCAAGGGCTAATTAGGGGGCAGAAAACGCTTATCGATAGTTCTGAAGAAGTGTTTAGTCGTGGCGTTAAAGCGATTGAGTCTTTGGGTAAAGCTGATCAAACAAAGATTTTTGAGAAAGTTGCAGATAATGATGTTGAATTATTTTTTAAACTTTTGAATTTAAAAAAGAATTTAAAAATTAGTGTTGATAATTTTTCTTATGAATTAAAAATTAAGCTAGCAAACGAATTAAGCAACTTAAGAGTGTGTTTAGAAAGCGAAGGGCTGGTGCTAAAACGTCAAGGGGTAATCAGTGGACGGAAAACGCTTATTGACTGTTCTGAACACATGTTTAGTCTTATCGTTAGCGCGCTGGACCAGATAGAAAATTCTCAAGCAACAAAAATCATTAAAAGTAATTTTTTTGAAAATTTTGAAGTATTTCGAAAATATGTAGATTTCAAGGGAGGGGGAGATACCTTTAATAAAATATTGATAGCTGAATTGGCGAAAGAAGTTAATATTTTAAGGATGTGTGCACAAGCTTCATCCATTGTGCTGAAACATAGAAGTTTTATTAACGGACAGGAAATATTAAGGGATTGCTCTGAAGAAATGCAAGATATCATTTTTGAGGCCCTACATACACTAGGTAAGCTAGACACAGAAAGCCAGTCTGAGCAAATAAGAATTCTTAGAAAGTTATTTTCTGAAAATTTTGAGATTTTTCAAAAATATTTTACATTACAAAATGTTTATTCCGAAGGATTAGTTGAAAAATTTAAAGATCTTTTGGCAAATAAATTTTTGGAATTAGTAATTTTTGAAGACTCGATGGAAAATTTATATTTTTATCGCGATAACTCAAAGGAAAAATTTTCTTGTACTGAGGAAATGCTGGCCTTTATCTTAGAGGGAATTAAAAAATTTTCAGAAAATGAACAAATAGAGTTGTGTGAAAAATTTTTATTAATAAATGAAGGATCTAGTGAAAACCGTTATTTGTTTCTAGATTTCTTTTTTAAAAAAGAAATGGAATTTATTAGAAAAAAGATAAAAAATGAAGAATTTTTAAATCAATTTAAAAACTCTATAGATATTCATAAATATGATGAATTTTTAAAAATTTTTCATACTTCTGAAGAAAATCTTAATGCAAAAGGTAAAAATGATTGGATTCAGTATGTTGAAGAAAATTTTTTAGAAGAAAATACTTTGGATTCTTTTTTGAATTTCTTAAAAGGAAAAGATCCAGAGGATTTTCCTAAAATTGTGAAAAATTTAAAAAAACATAAAATAAAGGAAATACAGAAATTATTCTTAAAAGATTCTTCTGAGAATAATAAAAATGAAAAAGCTGAAGGGGCGAAAAACAATAACCAAAGTTACAAAAAAAACCAATTCAACACCGATTTTAATAGAAATGGAGAGCGAGGGGATCTAAACAAAACAGCAAAAAAAAATTTTAAAAATCAAAATAGTAGTCAAAAAAAAATTTTGGAAGAAAATTTTTTGCGTTCTGCTGGGTGCTGTTCTTCAGAAGTAAGAATTGAAGCTGTAAGAGATGCCATACAAGAAAATCCCGAAGGCTCATTAGATAAAACACTTTTAAAATTCAAGGTGATAAAGAGTGCAAATTTAAAAGAGATTGAAAAATTAGAAGTTTTTCAATCTTGTTGCAATAAAATTAATAAATTTTTTATTTTTTCAAAAAAAACATTAAGAAATAACGATAAAGTATTTGATGGATTTTCAGAATACTTAATACGTCGTTACGGAAATATTTCTAAAGATATAAAGGAAAGTCAGGAATTCGTTCTTAAAAACCCTGAGAATGTATATCAAACATTGTTGGAAGCAGCCAATCGAGACGTAGAAATAAAAAAATTTAAAAATTTTTTTAGAGATACGATTAATAATTTTATTAGAAAAAATTTTCAATCTGTGCCTTCTATCTTTGAATTATTCTTAAAAAATTTTTTTAAAAAGAAAGAGATAAATGAAGAAAATATTGATCAGTGTATAAAATCTTGTCTAAACTTTATCGAGGACGATCATTCAATTTGCAAAAAATATTTAATGAATGAGAGTCAATGCTGTGAATTTAAGAAAGTATTGAATCAAAAATTTCAAGAATTTAAAGAAAACTATCAATACGATTTTAATCAAAAAAATGAAAAATCAGATTTTTACGCTTACTTTGAATTAGAAAAATTATTTAAAAATACCTTTGAAAAATACTGTAAAAATTCATTACTAAGCAATTCTCTTTCTTTTGCAAAATTGAGAGAAGATGCCGTGTTGACTTTAATAAAAATTAACGCTTATGATGAGTAAATAATAAATTGATTGGGATTGTGAAATGTTCAGAAAATAATTTCATGATCCTGAAAAATAAATTTTCTAATTTTTTTCTGATTTTACTTTGTATTGTGTGTTGGTTTTTTTTTGTTATAATGCAATGAAGTTATTGGTTTGGAATAGGGGGGTACTGTGACTGAAATAAGCCAGTCTTCTGCAAAGCGCAAGCGATTTTTTTTGTGGATGATCGCAGGTATAACAGGAGCTTATGTTGGGTTTTGTATCGGGGTAGGAGGATATATTGATTCTAAAGTTCGTTCAGAGTTGTCAAAGCATCGGTTTAAGGAAATTATTAAATCGCATCAGGTTAAGGTAAAATTTTTTCCTTTTCCCATTGTAAGCATTAATCTAGATTTTTTTAAGCTCTTTAACAATGAATTTCAAGCTGTTTTGAAAGTTTTTCCTAACTGGAGAGGAATTTTTTCTAAAAAATGGACTCGCATCGTGGCTAATTTCGAGATGTACGCCCCTGAACGAGTAAATCCCCTTTTTTTGAAATTTCAGGGAAATTTTGATTTTTTAAAAACATTAAAAATTCTTCAGGGGGTGAAAAATTCTAAAGCCGAACTTTCAGAAGTAGTGGATATTTTAGAAGGATGCTTAAATATTAGGTTTAAAGATTATATTGGTGTACTGAACTTTAACAATAAAAAAAATCTCAACAATGTTTTGTCTTTTAGTATGTACAAGAAAAAACATTTGTTGACTTCTGCTCATTGTCATTTTTCTTGGATTCAGCCTTTAGAAGGGGGAAGGGATTCCAAAGCAATTTTTGATTCAAAATTAAAGTTTTTCTTTGAGCGTAAAATTTTATCATTGGGTTGTGAAATTGGAGAATTTTTTGGTGTACGCGAACAAACTTTATCATGGTTACGGTTTGTTGACACAGAGTATTTGAAAAAATTTTTTTACCCTTTTGATTTTGAAGTTTCTCTTAATGGAGAGTATGATTTGAAAAAAATTCACTTGATCCTTCAAAAGATGAAAACGGATCGTTTGCAATATGCAAAGGATTTTTTTAGAAAAAAGAGTAGTATTTTTTCTATTTTTACTGACTCTTTTGTTGTTGATTGTATTGAATCTTTAGCGCAATTAATGTTTACGCAAAAAATTATTTTAAAAACTAGTTTTTCAAATCAAGGAAAAGCAAAAGCTATCGTTCACCTTAAGCAGGATATTGAACAAAAAGATATATCTAGCTTGCATGTCAACTTTAATCTTGAGTGGGGAACCTTGTTAAAATATTTTGAAGAAAAAAGTCCAGAAAGTTACAACAAAGCTTATAAATTTCTAAGTGATGCATTAAGTACGATTAATAAAAACAAGGATCTTTCTAATATTGATACAGAAGTTATATTAAGATACAAGCATAATAAAGAAAATTTGATACTAGAAAGTCTTTTAGTTAATGATTTATCAATTCCTCAATTAATACAAAGATATTTTTTTAATAAAGGAATATCTAATACTTTAAAGAATATAAGATAAATTATTTTTTAATTCTGATAATTTTTATATAAGTGTTATTTTGAAAATCTTTGAGCTTTTTTATGGTGGGGTTTCAAAGATAAAGTAGTTATTTTTTTGTTCACGTACTCCTATATTTAAAGAAATAATAATGTATAATGCTTATATAATTCAGAAAAATAAAAGGAAGATCAGTGATTGCGTTATTGTTTCCTGGGCAGGGGGCTCAGTATGTAGGAATGGGGCAGACTTTGGCTCAACGGTTTCCCGTCATTAAGGCGCGATTTCAAGAAGCAGATCAGTTCTTTTCTTATACAGGGCATTCTCTTATAAAAATTATGGGGCAGGGGCCTTTAGAAACGTTAATGCAAACCCAGTGGGCACAACCAGCATTGTTTACTTTGAGTTGTGGATTATTTGATGTTGTTTACCAGCATTGTCTTTTATCAGGGTTTTCTATTGGATGGGTGGCAGGACATTCACTTGGAGAGTACAGTGCATTATACGCAGCAGGGTGTTTTTCGTTTCAAGAAGGGCTTTTGCACATTAAAGCGCGATGCCAGGCTATGGCTGAAGTTCAAGATGGAACCATGGCGGCAATTTTAAAACTTCCTATTTCAGAAATTTATCCATTGCTTGAGTGTTATGGACAAGGGCAAGTAGAATTAGCAAATGATAATTGTCCAGGTCAGGTGGTTATTAGCGGAAAAAAAGAAGGAGTTCAACGTATTTTGGGGTATGCTCAATCTAAGGGTGCTCGGTGTGTTCCTTTACAAGTAAGTGGGCCGTTTCACAGTTCTTTTATGGCTCCGGCGGCAGAAAAGTTTGCGCACTATTTGCAGTCTGTTACTTTTGCTTCTCCTTCTATTCCCATTATTACAAATGTTAGTGGGGCTGTTCAGAAGGATCCTGATTGCATAAAAAATCAATTAATTCAACATTTAAGTCTTCCTGTTCGATGGAGAGAGAGCCTTCAAACTTTACACGCTCTTGGAGCAAAGTATTACCTAGAGTTAGGGGCAGGTTCTGTTATTACCGGATTAGTACGAAAAACGCTTGATTCAGTATATGCAACAAGTTTGGGAGATCTTTCGTTACTAGAAGATTGGATGCATTCCACCGAGATTCCTTCCGTGCGAGCAATGCAAAATCTTTAAAAGGTAGAAAAGTTTGGAAAATTCTAAGATAGACAGCTACATAAAAGCAGCGCTTTTGCGTATGAATCAAGAGCTATTTCAAGAAGTATACTTAAATTGTTCAGAATTAAGTCCCTTACTTAGTGAAGTTTTGTGGCCTTTAGGAAAGTCCATTCGTCCAAAATTTGGATTAACTTTAGCTTTTTTCTTTTCAAAAGATCCTTTGGCCGAACATGGATTAATGGAGCTGTGTAAAACTATAGAATGCATACATATTGCGTCTTTGCTTCATGATGATGTTGTAGATGAAGGGGTAATACGGCGGTCTCGTCCTTGTTTTTATCACGCTTGGGGGCAGCGCAGAGCGATCTTGTTGGGAGATTATCTTTTAAGTGTTGCTCTAAATTATCTTTCAAAGATTCGTAATCCTGAACTACTTTCTATCCTACAAAGTGCTATTAGTCAAATGACCTTGGGGCAAATACAAGAGGAAGCGATGTCGTGGTCGCACGGGATTAAAGATTATGAGGAAATTGTATTAAAAAAAACTGCTTCACTTTTTTCTGCCACGGCAAAGGCGGTATGCGCACTTTTTCAGGTAAAGGATTCTTACGCTCTTGCATTGGAATCTTGTGGAAAACTTATAGGATTTTGCTTTCAGCTTCAAGATGATTTACAAGATTATACAGGAACAAAAAAAGATAAAAAGCGATTTCAAGATTTTTTTCAGTCTCGGATTACAGCTCCTTTCTTGTGGTTAAGAGAGCAAGTATCTCAAGAAATGCACTCCCAATTAAAAGTCTTATGGAATTTCCCAACGTTAGATCATGCACATCGTCTTTATGAGCTTATGGCACAGTATCACATTCCGCAGTACGGAGAAGAGCAAATAAAAACGAGTAAGACATACGTTTTTCGACACCTTCAAAAGTATTGGTCTTTAGAGAGTGTAAATTCGGTGATGAAATTTTTTTCTTGTTAACTATAGCAATCTAGGTTGAATTAGGTGTAATTTTTTTGTTAAAATTAAAAGGAAAATGACAAAGAGCTACAGTAAGAATTTAAGACAAAGGGGAATAGAATATTTAGATGAGGGGGGGCGGGTATATTGAAGCATCGCACCTATTTAAAATAAGTGTATCAGCGATAGGCAGGTGGCTTAGAAAATTGGCATAGAAAATACAGACAAGAAGGCAGGTATTTTCCTAAGAGGCGTGGTGGCTCAGAAAAAAATATTAACTTAGAGAAGCTTGAAGTGTACGTCAAAGAAAACCAAGATATGACATTGAAAAAAGCCGCTCAATAATTTGGGGTACACTCAGTTACTGGGTAAAAAGATTAGGCTATAGCTAAAAAAAAGACTTTTTGCACTTAGAAGCAAACCAAGAAAATTAAAGCAGAAAATTAATAGAATCTGTAAAATACAGTATAATTTTTCTACCTCCTTGCTCTTGTGATTTGAATCCA
>NZ_BAUP01000064.1:0-7829 GCF_000648275.1 Holospora elegans E1
AGAATTATGGAGTATATTATGAAGACAATAATTCATGGAGGAAAAGTTTATGGGACAAGTATTACACGCAAATGCCAGAACGACTGAGGTACTCCGTAGAGAGATCCAATAGGGAAGAGAGCATAGCAAAAGCGGCTATACTATTTAATGTTAATCCAAAAACAATTATCAAATGGAAGAATCGAGAAGATACAAAAGATCTCCCTATGAAAGATTTGGAAAGACTTTCCAAACTTATGACCATTGTCGCTGTTGCTATTGTATACGCTTCTATAACGGGCCTTACACAAGAAATTGCTTACAAAAAAACAGTCAGAGCACTTTTCTATTCATCTTTGTATTCATACTTCACAAGGGGGCTCAGGTGGATCAAAGATAAACTCTTATTCTTTGATTTTAGCGATCTTTTAAACTACCTGAAAAAAAGTGAGGGGGAGTATGTTAATCGACAAAAGAAATGATCTTTTTTATCAGTTTTCCACTTTATCTAAAATAAACAGAGAACTATTTGTTAAAACACTAGAGGTCTTAGAAAACGACAAAACTGAAGATATTTCCTTTTTAAAAAAAATAAGTTTAGATCAAAACGATTTGAATTACATTTTAGAAATTTTTTCCCCTTCAAGTTTTCCAATGCAGTACAATTTACGCGTATAAAAAGTACCACAATCAATTTGGAATAAATCAAAAATAGCTTTTTCAAATAAATAATCACTTCGTGCCATTCAAAAACTTTTCCAAAACTAAAAAAACTATCTTTAGATTGATGCGGTATCAAAGGCTTTACACCTTTACTTTCTTTTTCTGCACCCTTGTTGGAAGAAATTAATTTTTGCAGAAATGAAGAGCTATCTATCAGTTTAGAAGATGCTGAAAAATTAAAAAGACAGTTTCCTTTGCTTAAAAAAATCGTCATATTAAGAACGATAAATAAAGAAAATTGGGGAAATATCATTTTCCAATCAAAAGCAGTATTTGCTAATAAAGAAAAGCAGTGACTTTTAAATAAATAATACTTGAAAAGTAGGGAATAAAACTTTATCAGATGATAGCTTTTCTTGTGTTTATTAAAATATTTATATATTTTTGATATAATGATAATCGTAAAAAGAATATATACGTAAAAATGGTAAATAATAAAATTTTTATTATATTTTGTGCGTTAACCGTAAATACGGCGGCACATGCTCTGGTTGATACAAAATTAACACAACGCATTAAGGATGTATCAAAAAAAAAATTTGAGTTCGTCGATCTTGATTACGAAAAAAAAACCACTTTTCTCGAAGAAATTTTTTTAGATTTTCTGAACTTTTTAAAAGACATGGAAAAACAATTAGAAGAATTAAAAGTCAAATTTCAATGCTCTACTCGACGCTATTTCTTGGTTCTTTAAAATATCTAATTCAACCTAAATTACTATAGCAATAAAAAACACCCTCCACAGACGGCAATTTCATTGAACTGGGGCTACTTGTTTTTCAGGAAGAAAATACTTTATTCTATTCCCTATTCCGCTGATCATCCAGAAACGCGTAATGTCTTATTTAACATACCTCTTTTTTGAATTTTTATTAAGTTTTCAAAAAATACAGAAAAAATCAACTTAGAGTAAAATTTGTTAAAATTTCATAAAAAACAATTTCCAAGGGGGCAAAAGTATCAACTCAACTATATTGCCTAAGATATTAGCACTCTCTATTTCTTTCTTTAAAAAAACTTTTACATAGTGCAACTAAAGCTCAAAGATCTTAAACTAGGCAATGTTGGTAACATTTTATAATTGTTTAACAAAATTCAAAAAATTATGCAGAGCAAAGCATTTGAATGACAGAAATATCATCGTTTTCTTGAAAAAGATCTTTTTTAATATTAACTTCTAAATCGTACAAAGCATCCATGCGTTTTTCTAAAAACTCTAAAGACCACTTACTAATATGATTTTGAACAAAGGGAAGGTGTTTAAAAAAAATTGGAGGATCCAATTGAGTAGCCAATTTTGCAATGTGCTGCGCTGATATCTTTTCCTGGGCTTCTTTATGAGTTTTTTTATATTGCTCTAGCGAAACTTTTAGCTGCCAGCACTGCCAAACTAATTTTTGCCACGCACGCACCCATTTTAACTTTTGATCGTTATGACGTAAATACTCAATTACTGTAATATCAGGCTTATTAAGTAGCGGTAAAAAAATTTCTTCTACATTCATAACAATATGATGAAATAATTGCTCCAAATCTTCTTGTTGAATTGCGTTTTTATTTTTAGCTTGATACAACAGCTTTAATGTTTTTGCAGTGCTTACCCAGTCTCCTTCTTGCACCCATTGAGCTACAGTTTTCAGATATTGCCCAGAAAGCGGAACCTGACAGACTTCTAAACATCTTTTAAGAATGGTAATAGATTGATCTAATGATGCTTCATAGCTAGGGACCAAAGCTCTAACAGGAGATTGTTGAAAATTTTTTACCCACAAGGAGTGTTGCCGAAATTGAGAGGACGTCAATATTAGTTGAATATTTTCTGGCAGTGCATTTAAAACCGATTGATAAGACGAGAATTTTTTTTCTGGAACTTCTTGAACAAGAATTACTGTCCTTCCTACATTGAATAAGGTCGGAGCGCACAATGAAGTATGCTGGTCCCAAAATTCCGCATCTTGAGTTCGAATAAAACGTAGATCTAAGTTTTGAAGCTCATTTATAACGTTTTCTATAAGATTGGGCTTGTTTCCATACAACAAAAAAGCTTGGTAAATTTTGTCTTTAAATGAAGGAAAAAACTCATGAAGGGCTATTTTCATTAAAATTGTTCAGAAAGTTTAGAAGATTTCAATAAAGAAGTTTCCTTTAAAATACCACAAACCTTATCATTGTTGCTTTGAATGATCCAAGGAATTGTTTGGTGAACAACAGGAAAAATGAAATTCTCAAAGGTTTTTTTCTCTTTTGGTGTAAAAGCCCCCAAAACAAATTTAGATACTTCTGCAGAACCTGAAGGTCGACCAATACCAACCCGAAAACGATTATAATCGCTTCCGCATCTTTCAGAAATATTCCGAATTCCATTGTGCCCTTTGTGCCCTCCGCCAATTTTCCATCTTAAGGTTCCAAAGCCCAGCTCTAACTCATCATGAAATACAACAAGATTCCGCAAAGGAATATTATGCATATTTAAAAGTAATGAAACTACAGTACCTGAAAGGTTCATGTAAGATAAAGGTTTACAAAGTAAAATGCAAACCCCTTGGAAACAAAACACCGACAAAAAAGCATTTGTTTTTTTCCCAGGAACGGCTTTCCTGAAGCTCTTTCTGAAAAAAATCTTTTATAGAATCTAATACTAG
Organism: Holospora elegans E1; assembly: GCF_000648275.1. NCBI lineage: Bacteria > Pseudomonadati > Pseudomonadota > Alphaproteobacteria > Holosporales > Holosporaceae > Holospora > Holospora elegans. The sequence continues at coordinate 3,345 of NZ_BAUP01000064.1, forward strand.
AAATCCTGCATTGTGCCGTGTTATTTGATATTCATCTCCAGGATTTCCTAGCCCAACCCACAACCAATCATAAAGCATAAAAAACTATACAGAAGTTGATTGTGAATCAGAATGTTCTTGAACATCAAGCTTGTCTCCAGAAGACGGAGGTACAATACTAGCGATAGCTTCATCTTTCTCTACATGCAATACCTGAACATCTTTAGGCAAAGCAATCGATTCCAAATGAATCGTTTGCCCGATATCAAGATTGCTAATGTCTACTTCTATGACTTCAGGAATATGATCAGCAGGAGCAAGAATCTCAAGGTGATGGTGAACAACGTTTAATGCGCCTCCTCTTTTAATTCCAACACTCTTATCTTGATGAAGAAAAGCAATACGAACTAAAAGCTTTATTTTTTGATTTTTTGATAAACGACGTAAATCAACATGAACAGGCCTATCCTTAACACTACAAAACTGAATAGAACTTATTAAAACTTTTCCATGATCTTGAACTTGAAAAACACGACTAAAAATCCCAGGCTTTTCTAATTCACTGGCAATATCTTTTGCACAAACAGAAACATTTTCAGAAGGACCTTCGCCATAAAGTACACAAGGAATGCGCCCTGAAAGACGCAACGCTCGGATCTGTCCCTTAGTTTGATGCGCTTGTCTAGGATAGACAGTTAAGAAAGGAACAGAATTGTCTAAAGAACACTTCATTACTCTACCAATTACTAAATAATCAAGTTTCATGTTACCTGTGATGGAAAATAAAAGCAATAGCCCGTTTTAAAAAATTCAACTTCTTTACAAAATAAGAAGCTTTTAACTAAAGATATTTTTTGTTAAAATTGGAAAGGAAGTCTTTTAAAAGTCTTTAAAAATGATTGTATGTAAATTTTGTGAATGTTAAAATTGCTTTAAAAGCGGTTTTGTTTGAGGGGTTCAGAGGTACAAATGTAAAAATGTGAAAAAAATTTCACGATATGTGCCCGAGAAAGACAAGCTCCAAGCCCTTGTTTTATACGCAAGCGGCCTTTCAATGAACCGAAGTGCTCTGCGTTTTGGTGTCAAGAGCAACTGCCGTTTTGAAGAGGGCGGGAACCTTAGTATCAAAGCTATGCGCCAAAATTGAGCCATCTCCAGAAGACAAAGTTCTTGTCATGGAAGTCGATGAATTTTGACAATTTTGGCATTATTAAAAAAAAGCAAAAATTTGGATTTTTAAAGCTTGGATTTCTAAAGTATATGATCGTGCTGGAAAACGGCTCATCGATTGAAAATTTGGTGATCGTTCGGGTCAAACATTCAAACGACTTTTTGAACGATTAAAGAAATCGAAAATTTTATTTTATTGCGTAGATCATTGGGCAGGTTTTAATAAAATCATTCCAAGCCCCCGCCTATTTCAGGGAAAAGATAAAACGTTTTCCATCGAACAAAATAATACTCCACACCGCCATTGGTTTGCGAGATTTCGTCGAAAACCCCTTGCAAACAAACGATCACTAGAAAATCTGGAGGTAGCAATGCGTATTTTTGCGGCACTTCATGTTAATAAAACATTGAAAATCAATCATGATATCTTTGGTTAAAAGTCTCAAATTTGGCACCAAAAGTGATAATTTTTTTGTCCATAGCACATTTTTTTGTTATAAATTTTTATTTCATATTATCCATAAAAATGAAAAAAGTATCGCACTTCTTTTTCAGAATGCAATACCTTTAAATTCTATTCTCACTAAATTTACCTTCCGATAAATCGTAATGGTTTGGTTTTAAAACAAACTGTCGACCTATTTCTAGAAACTTTGTACGACGATCTGCTTTAGCATTTTCATACGTTTCTTGTAGCGCAAAATTAAGGTGCCTTCCCACAGCGAAAATCGTAGAATGGGGGTCTCGATGCGCCCCTCCTAAAGGCTCTGGAATGATATCATCAATTATTTGTAACGTCCTTAGGTCTTGAGCAGTTAATTTTTGTGCTACTGCGGCCTCTTCCCTTTTATCACGGCTTCTCCATAAAATTGAAGCACACCCTTCTGGAGAAATAACAGAATAAACAGAATGTTCTAGCATAAAAATTTTATTGGCAGTAGCTAAGGCAATAGCTCCTCCCGATCCGCCTTCACCTATGATCACAGAAATAATGGGAACATCTAAAGAAAAGCTTTTCTCTAGACAGGCAGCAATGGCATAGGCTTGTCCTCGCTCTTCTGCTTCTGTTCCCACATAAGCACCCGCAGTATCCACAAAAGTCAGGATAGGAAAACCAAATTTTTGAGCAAAATCCATGCAGCGCAACACTTTTCTATACCCTTCAGGATGAGGCATTCCAAAATTATGTTTTAGTCGACTTTCCGTGTCGTGCCCTTTTTCATGCCCTATCACCAGCACAGTTGTTCCATAAAATCGTCCCACTCCTGCCTGAATTGCCATATCGTCCCCAAAGGTTTTGTCTCCACACAAGGGAAAAAAATCTTGCACTAACTGTTGGATGTAGGCAGAAGTTTTTGGACGCTGTTCATGGCGTGCAACAAGAACTTTTTGCCATGCAGTAAGATTTTTATACAGATTTGATAGCAATGTCTTACGTTTTTTTTCTAGGCGCAGAATCTCAGTCTGAATTTTGATTTTATCTCCAGAAATACCTTTAAGTGCTTCAATTTGATCTTGAAGCTTTACTACCACGCTTTCAAATTCTAAATGCTGCATAATTAATTTCATACTTATTGATATTATAAATGTAACAGATTGAAAAAAAATATTCTACAGCAGACTAAAACAAAGCCATTTTAAGAATTCTTTTCAATTACAAAAAATTTTCTTTAGAATGATAATATTTAATGCTTTTTCAATAAAAGTTTTTCTGATTTGATTTTTTAGAATTTTTTATTAATGACAAGAAGAGTCAAAATCTAAGTGTTTTTTGCTCAATTTATTTTTCTTAATATCAAACTGAAAATCACTAAGTTGTTTAGTTATTTATTCAGATTGTTCTGACAGAATAGAGAAAGAAAAAAATTTAAGGAGCAAGATATGACGCAAAAAACTCTTCCTATTTTAGGCACCGTGTGTGCGATTTCCCTTGTTTTATTAGGATTTATCGCAGGCTGTAAGAAAAAAGAGGAAAAAGAAGAAGTTTCTTCTGAAAAAGATAAAGGAGAAACCACAAAAGAGCCATCCCCAAGTGAAGAAAAGAAAGACATTAGCATGTCTGATTCGCAAGAAAAAAATCAAGAAACGGACGGAAGTTCTGAATCTGAAGGAAGTAAAAAAAGAAGAAACGCTTGATAGTAAAGAAGAAAAGTCAGAAGAAAGTAAAAAAGAAAAGTCAGAAGAAGGTAAAAAAGAAAAAAAAACAAAAAACGCATTCGAATAATAAAGGAGACGAAAAAAGAGTAGCCCTAGTAGAAAAAACTCTAAAAGACATGGCGGTTGCTTTGTCAGGTTCTCGTGACAAATCAAAATCTGTTGAAGATGACGTACTTTTAGCATAGTAAAATTTCTAGAAACACAGTGCAAAGGGGAATAAAGGTCTATGGAATTCAAGCAGTTTCAGAATATGAACTGGAAAATGGGATTTTTAATTTTTGGAGTGACAAGTTCGTGTTTTGCAAATCTACCGGACATCACGCTTTCGCCTCTTACTCCACTTAATCCTGACCTTCCTTCCGCTCCTTCTGAGGCTGGATCCTTACCTGAAGCTTCAAAAAATCCTTCTGCCCCTACTCAGGAAAAAGTCATAGATCCTCCGGTGCCTGAAAATCGTATTGAAAAGTATTATTCAACTTCCTTTGCTGATTATTTTGGACCTTCGCCTTGGGTAATTTCTAGCACGCCTTGATTTCAGTAAATTCTTTTTTAATTGTTCGAAAGGGGGGATATTTTGTGATAATAAAGTATTGGTTTAGAAAAAATCTTTTTGAAAAGCGTTTGTTGAATAAAAAATAAATAATTTGACGAACGATAAATAATAGATTCCTATGAATAAAAATATACATAGCTAGTTTTAGCTGATTAGCTGGGTATATTTTTTACTTTTTCTCATTATGGCTAATCCGCTATTGTACCATTTCCCGATACTAAATAGACAAATACGATGCGGTACATATACTTTTCACAATTGGTATTTATTTTTCATTTAAAAAGCCAGCGGCACGGCCCGAAAAGGTAGATCCAGCCAAGCAGGAAGCTTTTTATTCAACGGTGATGCCCATACTCCCCCGCACTTTTTTTCAGGTAGTTTAAAAGATCTCTGAAATCAAAGAATAAGAGTTTATCTTTGATCCACCTGAGTCCCCTTGTGAAGTATGAATACAAAGATGAATAGAAAGGCGCTCTGACTATTTTTTTGTAAGCACATTCCCGTTATAGAAGCGTATACAATAGCAACAGCGACAATGGTCATAAGTTTGGAAAGTCTTCCCAAATCTTTCATAGGGGTATTTTCAAGGTTAACCCCTTGCGTTTTCATAGTTCTGAACAGCCGTT
>NZ_BAUP01000063.1:0-12140 GCF_000648275.1 Holospora elegans E1
GCCAATGGATTATCTTTTATACGGATAAAAAAGGGATCGTGTAGTCACACAAATAAGTCACACAAATAAGTGATCCAATCTTTTCCCACAAATTCGCGATCAGCTGAAAAGGAGAGAATTTTATCGCCCCCAAAGATTTCCTGAAATTGGTTTAATAAACTGATGCGTGCTTGGGGGGGCGAATTTTCCTGGTGATCAAGCATGCTCCAAAACAAAGGAAATGTAATCTTTCCAACTCTAACAGCTAGTACGAGGCAATTGATATTCTGCGTTCCAAACTTCTAATTGGTGCCATCGAGCATTAAATGCATTTTAGGAACTTGCTCCAAAATGCTTGATATTAAGGCTTTTGAGAAGAGTCCAGAATCAATTCCTTGTCCTTTTAAAAAAACGCCTGACGCGTTCAAGCTTGGATTTTATTGAAGGTGGAGAGTGCATCTTGTGGATCAGCGCAGGATGCTGAACCTTTCGCTAATCGATCATACTAAGTACGAAGGTTTTAAAAGTCTCTGCGCGGGAATTGTGAAAAGCTAATATTTTTCTTATCTTATTTATTAAGGATGATAGGTTCATTTGCATTAAACGTTGTTGTTTATTTTTAATAAAATAGCCTCTCTTTCGGATCTTTTAAAGCCCCTTCAAAAAAGTGAGGGGGAGTATGGTCTGCTAAAAAGCCTTTCCATTTAAACTGTACAACAGCTATACTTTTTATGTTTAGCATTGACTTCCCAGCGCTCTTAGTATAAGCAATAAGTAGAAAAAAATATTAAATTTTGGATACGAAGATGTCTCTTTCTAAACGAGATAAGGAATTAATTTGGCATCCGTTCACTCAAGAAGAAATCGCTCCAGAAGTGATAGCACTACAAAGAGGAAATGGCGCCTATCTCTATGATAAAAAAGGAAAAGCTTACTTAGATCTGATCTCTAGCTGGTGGGTTAATCTGCATGGTCATTGTCATCCTGTTATAGCAGAACGTATTTACCAACAAGCGCTTAAGTTAGAGCATGTTCTGTTTGCAGGGTTTACTCATGAACCAGCAGTGACGCTTTGTGAGGCGCTTCAAAAAATTTTACCTCAACCATTATGTCGCTTTTTCTTTTCCGACAACGGATCCACCGCAGTGGAAGTTGCACTAAAAATGGCTTATCAATTTTGGAAAAATAAAAACCAATTCCATCGAAAAACCTTTCTGAGCTTTAAAGGAGGATATCACGGAGACACTGTTGGGGCTATGTCTGCTGGTATCGATTCTGGATTTCATTCTGTCTTTTCCGAGCTTTGTTTTGCTGTAGACACAATTCCTTATCCAGAAACTTGGGATCACGACCCTGATGTTGTAGAAAAAGAAGCGGATGCGCTTTGTGTTTTAGAAAAAATATTGACCCTTAAAGGAGACCAAATTTCGGCGATTATAATAGAGCCAATTCTGCAAGGTGCCAGTGGAATGCGTTTGGCCCGACCCCAGTTTATTAACGCCTGTATTGCTGCAGTGCGGAAATATCAAATTTTAGTTATCTTTGACGAAGTAATGACAGGATTTTGCCGAACAGGTCCGTATTTTGCTTTCAGTCACACTGAAGTGATTCCCGATTTTTTGTGCCTATCTAAGGGGATTACGGGAGGGTTTTTACCTCTGGCATTAACAGTGACAACTGGTGAAGTTTATACAGCATTTTTAAGCAAAGATTGGAAAGATGCTTTTGCACACGGGCATTCGTATACTGCCAATCCCCTTGCTTGTGCTGCCGCTGTTGGCGCTTTAGAACTATTGCAATCTTCACACTGTCAAAGGCAGATTCAAGTGATTATTACCGCTCAACGTCAAGGGATTTCTTTTCTAAAACAAAAAAATCTTCCCATTTCAAAACTACGATCTTTTGGAACTATGGGAGCCTTTGACTTGAATTCTTCTCAAGAAAGTATTGTATTTCAAAGTAAATGTTTAAAAGAAGGGCTAATAGTACGTCCTTTAAAAACTACCGTATATACGCTTCCTCCTTATGTAATTACTCAAGAAGAGCTAAAAGAATGTTATGAAATTTTTGCACGCATTATTGAAACATGTTAGATTTTTTAGTTTCTTTTTAAACAAATTTTAGCTTGGGAAGAATTAATTAATTTATTGTCTTTGATTTTAGACGAAGTCAAAAATTTTAATTAAGATAAAGGGTTTGTTCCTAAAATTGAATTCTTTATCTCTTGACAGATTTTTTTTTGTTTATTAGAATAAAGACATTCTTTTTTCAAGACTCGTCATGAATTCTTTTAGAGATAAACCGCAAGGGCCTTATCAATTTCGCCCCGGGTCCCACAGAAATCAGAAAGTTGCAAAGAACAAGCATCATATTTTTGAAAGCCAAGGTCCAACGGGTAAAGCTAGGGGGACAAGTGTTCAGCTGGTAGAAAAGTATTTAAGTCTTGGAAGGGAAGCACTTGCGCTGGGTGATACGGTTCTTTCGGAGTATTTCTTTGAGTATGTAGAGCATTATCAAAGAGTTAGTCACGATTTGAACTCGCTTAAGCAGGAAGAAAGTCCTTCAGTCCAAAGTCAAAGCGAAGAAGAAAAAAAAATGATCCTGAAGAAGGCAGGGACCCAGAAGATCGAACGAAAAAACCTCCTCGTAATTATCGAAAGCAATCTGTTCAAAATTAGAGTTTTTACTGTGCAATTTAAATGGTTAGAAAAAAATGTGGAGAGTAGTATGATGGAATGTTCAGTTTCGAATTTAATGTGTTAAAGAGGGAAAAGAATGAGTTTTCAGTATAAAAGTGACCTGTTACATACTTTGCAGCAGAGAGGGTTTATTTATCAATCTACCCATCCAGAGCTTTTAGATAGCGCTTTTTCGTCTGGATCTGTGCTTTCTTATTGTGGGTTTGACGCAACGGCAGAAAGTCTTCATGTGGGGAATTTGGTGGCACTTATGGTGGCACGTTGGATGCAAGAATATGGTCATCGTCCGATTTTATTGTTGGGGGGGGGGACCAGTAAAATAGGGGATCCTTCCTGGAGAGATACTAGCCGCCCTTTACTTACGAACGAGCGCATTGAAAAAAATATAAAAGGAATTCAGCGAAATTTGCGTCAGTTTTTGAGCTTTGATACGCCTTGTGGAGCATACATGGTTAATAATGCAGATTGGTTGGATAATTTGCTATACATTCCCTTTTTAAGAGATATTGGTATACATTTTTCAGTAAACCGTATGCTTTCTTTGGAACATGTTTCTAGTCGTCTTGAAAAAGAAGAGCCTTTAAGTTTTATAGAGTTTAATTATTTGTTGCTTCAGTCTTACGATTTTTTGAAGTTGTACCAAGAATATGGGTGTACAGTTCAGTTTGGTGGATCAGATCAGTGGGGAAACATAGTTTCTGGTGTAGATTTGGTGCGCCGGTATGCAAAAGCTCAAGTGTTTGGGCTAACTATGCCGTTGACCACCTTAAAGGATGGAAAAAAAATGGGAAAAAGTGCGCAAGGGGCGATTTTTGTAGATGCGTCTCTGTGCTCTCCTTATTCTTATTGGCAATTTTGGCGTAATGTTGATGATGAAGATGTCATTCGTTTCCTTAAGCTGTATACGTTAGTTTCCCTTGAAGAAATTCAAAGCTTCTCAGAAAAAGATGCTGTAAATGAGGCAAAAATTTTGTTGGCAGATAAAGCAACCGCTCTTGTCCACGGAAATGAGTGCCTTAAGGGAATCCATAGCATGATTGATGGTGTTTTCCATGATAAATCTCCTGATACATTAGATCTTAATATGCCCCATTGGAACATACCAGCGGATTGTTTTTCTAAGGGAGTTACCATGGTGGATATTTTAGAACGTTTAGAATTTGTAGAGTCTCGCAGTGAAGCTCGGCGAAAGATTTCTGAGGGTGCAGTAAAGATAGGGAATCAAGTGTGGGGGGATTATGGTCAAGTTTTAACTGAAAAAGATATTCCTCAAGGGTGGGGATTTGTCCGTTGTGGAAAAAAATATCAAGGGTGGATTAAGCGAGGAGTTTAGTATTCTTGTAGAAAAATTAGGGGTGTTGGTAGATAATTTAAATTAAATATGATTTTTTTTCGGATTTTTTTATAGTTTTAATAATAATAATTTTTAAGTTGCGAGATCTTCTTTCTTTAATATGCTCTGTATTGGGTGGATATTAGAGTTGAAGGAAGAGGATTTTCTGTTTTTTTATAGTTTCCTCTTTATCTTTTTACTTTATCCCGTTAAAATTAATTATACTAGTGTTAAAGCAAGACGATATGAGCAAATCTTACCATATAGGGATTATTGGATCTGGGCCAGCAGGTCTTACTGCCGCTATTTATATAGCCAGAGGTGGCTTTAAGACCACAGTTTGGGCAGGGTCTGATCCAGGAGGACAACTAAAACTAACAACTGAAGTAGAAAATTATCCAGGATTTAGCAGTCCTGTACTAGGTTCTGTACTGATAAAAGAAATGACAGAACAAGCAAAAGCTTGCGGAGCGGTGATTCTTTCAGAAGAAGTTTTAGACTTCAAAGCAGAAGAAAAAAAATTTGTCGTTCAAACCTATCAGAGCAATGCGTTGTGCGATGCGTTGATTATTGCAACCGGGGCAAAAGCTCAATGGCTTGGGTTAGAAAGTGAAGAAAAATTTAGGGGATACGGAGTATCTTCCTGTGCGGTATGTGATGGGCGATTTTTTAAAGAGCGTTCTGTTGCAGTAATCGGTGGAGGAAACACCGCAGTAGAAGAGGCGCTTTACCTTTCACATCAATGCTCACAGGTTTTGCTGATTCATAGGCGAGATCAGTTAAGAGCAGAAAAAGTTCTTCAAACTCGACTATTTGCAAGACCCAATGTGCGCATACTCTGGAGCCATACTCTGGAAGAAATTTTAGGCGAGCAATCTCCCTATAAGCATGTAACAGGAATAGTTGTAAGAGATGTTATCTGTCAGCAAACAAAACAGTTAGATATGGATGGCGTATTTATCGCCATTGGCCATAAACCAGAAACACATTGGATGCACGGAAAAGTAGAGCTAACCTCTAAGGGGTACATTGCATGCCGTTCTGGTAGCGCAAAAACGTCTCTTTCTGGAGTGTTTGCCGCAGGAGACGTAATGGATTCCGTTTACCGCCAAGCAGTTACTGCTGCGGGGTTTGGGTGTATGGCGGCACTAGATGCTATGAATTTTTTGGAGGCTCAAACTGAATCATCCTGATGAACTGCGTATCTTGGGGTTGGATCCTGGGTTAACTTATACCGGCTGGGCCATTGTTTCAACGCACCCTATCGAGCGTTTTGTGTGCAAAGCTTATGGTCGTATTCAAACCAGCGTGCGAAAAAGCATTTCAGAGCGTTTAGTGCACATTCACGACGTTTTGTTATCGGTCTGTGAAACTTGGATGCCTCATTGCGCTGCGATTGAACAAATTTTTGTTAATTCAAATCCGGTATCTTCTCTAAAATTAGGGTTAGCTCGGGGTGTTGCATTGATGACTCCGGGGCGTCTTCAAATTTCCGTTACAGAATACAGTGCCAATACAGTAAAAAAATCTGTAACGGGAAACGGGCACGCATCTAAAGAGCAAGTTTTAAAAATGCTAAAACAGATTTTTCATCAAACTCTCTCTTCTTATGATAGCAGCGATGCATTGGCAGTGGCGCTGTGTCACGGGTTTCATCTAAAATAAATGTACTGGAGCGATTTAGGTATTGTTTTAGGATGGAAAAACTTTGGAGAAAATCGTCGTTTGCTAACAGTGTTAACGCAAAAATACGGAGTATACAAGGGAATAGTTTACGGTGTTTCTCAGACTTTGTTTCCTGGGTGGGTTTTAAACTTGAGGTGGAAAGGAGCTTGTGAGACAAGTCTTGGAACATGGAGCATAGATGGCAGTGTTTCCTTGGGGGATGAATCTTCCGCTAATCCTTTAACTTTTACACTATTAACTTCTATGTGTCAGTTGTGTATTTGTGGAATTCCCGCACAAATTCCGTGCTTAGACATTTATCAAGCTTTTTTGACAAGCATGACACTTTTACCAGAACCAAGAGGGCTTCGAGCCTATGTGTTATTTGAGGCTCACATTTTGTGCTACCTTGGACATCAAGATCGACAAATACAATGTTTTATTCAAAATTGGCAAGATCCAAAAATAACCTGCGTTCGCAGGCAATGGCTTTATCAAGATAATATATGGAAACAGTTAGGAAAACACTGGCAAAATTGGCAAGAAATAAAAGAGCGTGCCTATTGCAAAATTTTCGAAAATTTTTCTTGATAACTTTTTTGGAGTTGTTTTTAAATAGGTTTCCTTGGCTCTACATCAATATTTATTTGTTTCTTATACAGCTAAAACATGATAAAAAGAATGTGAATATGACAATAGAGCTGTATAGAGTTATAATTATGTAATTAATTATATAATTAAAGTTATGACATATTCATTAGATTTTCGAAAAAAGTATTAAAAAAACAAAGCACGGGGTATCATTTGAAAAAGTAGCCGCTAGATTTTGTATATCTAAATCAGCAGTAGTGAGATGGAGTAAAAATCTTGAAGGGGTCAACAAAAGACATAAACCATGGACAAAATTAGACAAAGAGAAATTGAGAATAGATAGAGAAGCATTTCCAGATAGGTTAGCTACAAAGGGCAAAAAGGCTTGGAGTGAGCGCATCTGGGATAAAACATGCTAAGAAACGTATAAGTACATATACCCCAAAAGAGAATCCAGAAAAAAGATCTACATTTTGCTAAACAATTATGATATGCCCAGAACCCACGGTCATTCTGATAAGAGAAGACGGCGCTATGGAAGTCATGAATTGGAAGTAAAAAGAAGAACAAGTGTGATAGGCGCTTTAATTGGTAAAGCTATCATTGCAATTGGTTTGATATCTGGCTTACAAAGGTGTTTATAGTAATTTAGGTTTATTTTTATTAAAATAAAAGGAAAATGACAAAAAGCTACAGCAACGATTTAAGACGAAGAGTTATAGAATATTTAGATGAGGGGGAGCGGGTATATTAAAGCATCGCAACTATTTAAAATAAGTGTATCAGTGATAGGCAGAGCAGGTAGCATAGAAAATTGGCATAGAAAATACAGACAAGAAGACAGTTATTTTCCTAAGAGGCGTGGTGGCTCAGGAAAAAAGATTGACTTAGAGAAATTTGAAGAGTACCTCAAAGAAAACTAAGATATGTCCTTGAAAAAAGCTGTTAAGGAATTTTGGGTACAATCAGGTACTGCTTAAAAAGATCAGGCTATAGCTAAAAAGACTTTTTGTACATGGAATAAAGCAAAGAAAAGCGAAGTTAGTATTAATAATCGATCAAAGATATAGCGTTATCCAAGTATTGTATATATTGATGAAAGCGGCATTGATATGGCTATGTACAAAGACAGAAACTTGGGAAAAAAAGGGGCTGTTGCATGATAGATTTTTAGGCAGAAAATTTTTATAACGGCCCCTTTTTTATGATTTTTTATAAATGGATAAAAATTATACGAAAATTAGGTCACCATTGGAACGTGTTTTTTCCCAAGACAACAAGAGATTACGTTATATTGGTATTGCAAAGAACCAATTTATAGAATTTATGAACGCCATATGTTTTAACCTGACAAAGGTATTAGTCCTTACTGACCAAAGAGCGTAACATTGGGCTTTAGGCTCACAACGTTATTAAAATAAAACAACTTATTGAGCTTTAAATCTAGACATTTTTATAAGTCTAAAGGCTTTCTTTATCTAAATTTATAAAAAATCACATACTCCCCCTCACTTTTTTGAAGGGTCTTTAAAAAATCCGAAAGAGAGGCTATTTTATTAAAAATAAACAAAAATGTTTAATGCAAATGAACCTTCGTACTTAGTATGATCGATCAGCGAAAGGTTCAGCATCCTGCGCTGATCCACAAGATGCACTCTCCACCTTCAATAAAATCCAAGCTTGAACGCGTCAGGCGTTTTTTTAAAAGGACAAGGAATTGATTCTGGACTCTTCTCAAAAGCCTTGATATCAAGCATTTGGGAGCCAGTTCCTAAAATGCATTTAATGCTCGATGGCACCAATTGAAAGTTTGGAACGCAGAATATCAATTGCCTCGTACTAGCTGTTAGAGTTGGAAAGATTACATTTCCTTTGTTTTGGAGCATGCTTAATCACCAGAAAAATTCGCACCCCAAGCACGCATCAGTTTATTAAATCAATTTAAGGAAATCTTTGGGGGCGATTAAATTTTCTCCTTTTCAGCTGATCGCGAATTTGTGGGCAAAGATTGGATCACTTATTTGTGTGACTGATTTGTGTGACTACAAGATCCCTTTTTTTATCCGTATAAAAGATAATCCATTGGCCAACTTCGGCACCTCTAAAAAGCCTTTGAAGGATTTTTTTACTCACCTAAATACGGACGAAAGCTGCCATCTGTAACATGCTGGATGATCCTAGGGGGGTATCGTAGGTAAAAAGATTAAAGATGAGCACCTTGTCATTTGCTTAAGATAAAGACCGGGTGATAAAAGCCTACAAACAAAGATGGGACATTGAACGGCTATTCAGAACTATGAAAACGCAAGGGGTTAACCTTGAAAATACCCCTATGAAAGATTTGGGAAGACTTTCCAAACTTATGACGATTGTCGCTGTTGCTATTGTATACGCTTCTATAACGGGCCTTACACAAGAAATTGCTTACAAAAAAACAGTCAGAGCGCCTTTGTTATTCATACTTCACAAGGGGACTCAGGTGGATCAAAGATAAACTCTTATTCTTTGATTTCAGCGATCTTTTAAACTACCTGAAAAAAAGTGAGGGGGAGTATGGTGAAAGTCAATGAATTTTGGCATTAATTTTGGCATTATTAAAAAAAAGAAGAAAAAAATTTGGATTTTTAAAGCTTGGATTTTTAAAGTCTGTGATCGTGCTGGAAAACGGCTTATCGATTAGGACTTGGTGATCGCTTGAGTCAAAATTCAAACGACTTTTTGAACGATTAAAAAAATAGAAAATTTTATTTTATTTCACAGATCATTGGGCAGGTTTTAATAAAATTATTCCAAGCCCCCGCCTCTTTCAGGAAAAAGATAAAACCTTTTCCATTGAACAAAATAATGCTCGGCATTGCCATTGGTTTGCAAGATTTCGCCGAAAACCCTTTTCAAACACACGCCCTCTTGAGATGTTAGAGGTAACACTGCGTATTTTTGCAGAACTTCACGTTAATAAAACTTCGAAAATTAATCATGCTATCTTTGGTTAAAAGTATCTTTTTTTAAATTCAGAAACTTTGTTTTACTCTTGTTTGAACAGTTTAGGACGAGGCTTAATATAGGAGTAATTTAACTTCTTGATCTCTCGATGAACAGTTGACTTGCTCATCTCTATATTAAAGACGTTTTTTAGTTTTATTCGAATAGCCTTTATGGTTAACTGACTATAGACTTTTAACCATTCCAAGATTTGCTTTATTTGCGTAGCGTTAAGTTTGTTTTTCCTTTTGCGCTCAGCAGGTGTGTTAAGTCTTTCAATCGAGCGGTTTTTTATATGCTTGATCCACGAAGTCAGAGTGGCTATAGTTATTTCGTAAAATTTTTGCAACTTGACTAATGCTATGAGCTCTGGCTGCAATTACCGATTCTAATTTACGTGATACTTGTGCATCTTTACTAATCTCCCTAAGCTGATATTTAGCTTCTTCTGTGACCTGCGCGGTTGATAGTTTTGATGAGGATGCTATTCTATTTAAGCTGTTTGTTATACACTTCTGATATAACTCCCCTTTTCTTAAAAGGTAATCATTATACGCTTATTTAGCAATGGGAATTGGTATAATTTTTATATTTACAAATGCGATTTCACAGCCTTTTAACTTGGGTCCAAAAATATAGGATTAAAAATTTAATGGGATATGTTGAAACTTATCTATAATAAAAATAAAAGTTTATCCACAAAAAATAATTTTTTATAAAGGTTACCCAGTAATTTTTTTTGCATTATTGTATTTAGTATGTAGAATACGTATACTTTTGTTCATCGTGGTCGTAAATACATTAATGGACAGGGTAAGTTTGTATGAAGGAAAATTTTTTATCAGGAAAGAACTGTCTTATCACTGGTGCTACTGGAGGAATCGGAATGGCAATAGCCCACCGTTTGTGGAATTTGGGGGGAACCATTCATCTTACAGGGCGTAACTTAGAAAAATTAGAACTCTTAAAGTCATTGTGGAGTAGCAGGGTTCATATATATCGTCATGATTTGGGAACTCAAAAATCCTGGAAAATTTTGTTAGAAGAAGTCTCTTCCCATGCTTCAAACGTTGATGTTTTGGTAAATAATAGCGGAATTACGAAAGATGGCCTTGCTCTTCGTATGAAAGACCAAGATTGGGAAGATGTTATTCACCTTAATCTTTCTGTTCCTTTTTTCTTAAGTCAAGGAGTAATTTCTGGAATGCTTAAAAATAAATGGGGGCGTATAATCAATATTACTTCAGTTATTGGACACAAAGGAAATCCTGGTCAATGTAATTATGCTGCTTCCAAAGCAGGACTGTGCGGTATGACAAAATCTTTGGCGCTAGAAGTTGCATCAAAAGGAATCACCGTAAATGCAGTGGCTCCTGGATTTATTGAAACAGCGATGACACAAGGTCTTTTGCAAGAAGCGCGAAATTCAATCTTAGAGCACACGCCGTGCAAATTTATGGGCACTCCAGAGGACGTGGCTTATGCCGTACAATTTTTAGTAAGTCCAGAAGCGAAGTTTATTACAGGACAAACTTTGCACGTTAATGGTGGAATGTATATGGGAGGATAAATTGCAGGCAATCATATTGGGGTGCGGACCTTCTTCAGGAGTTCCTTCTATAGGAAGAGGGTGGGGAGCGTGCAGCCCCAGTAACCTAAAAAATTATAGAACTCGGACCAGTTTGTTTTTTAAAACTTCAAAGAATTCTTGGTTAATTGACGCTTCTCCAGATCTTCGTTTTCAATGCTTAACATACGATATTTGCAGCATTGATGGAGTATTGTGTACTCATTCTCATATGGACCACGTGGGAGGAATAGGGGATTTGATTGGGTTTTCCTCTTTTGGGCCAATCCCTTTTTATGCGGATTCTTTTGCATGTAAAGAGCTAGAAACTATGCTTCCGTACGCATGTTTGGGAAAGTCTCGATTTATTCAGCTTTGTCAAATACTTGGTCTTTTTTATCTTTCAGATATTCCTGTTATTGCGTTCCTACAAAAGCACGGAGCAACGCATTCTCTTGGCTATCGGTTTCCCACTTGGGCGTATTCCACGGATCTTACGGAACTTTCGGAAGAATCTTTTGAGATTTTAAAAGGAATTGATACGTGGATTTTGGGCTGTCTAAGCAGCAAACCTAATACCAAACATGCTCATTTAGAGCAAGTTTTAGATTGGGTAAAGCGCGTTAATCCAAAACGCACTATTTTAACCCATATGAACGCAGACTTAGATTATGAAACGCTTAAGAAGCAGCTGCCTTACGGCATAGAACCAGCGTTTGATGGAATGTCTATTTTTTTATAAAAAAAATTTTTGCGTTGTCTATTAAAAAACGGTTTACTAAGAACAGAGCGGATAAAAGGGGAGGATTCTCTAAATTAGATGTTTTTACAGTATTAAAATATAATTTTCCAATATTATCAAAGTGTTCAAAATTTAATGAGGAATTATTATTTGATTGACAAAAATTCTGCTCATGAATAAAATAAATTGCGTGAATGTCTATTTTTCTTCTAAATGAAAGGAATAAAAGTTTTTACTCTGTTTGCTGCTTTTCTTGAAACCATGATTTCTTCGTATGCACTTCCTCCGAAGAATTTGAGAGTTGGAAAAGGTGAAAAGATCGATAAAGGAAAATCTGAAAGCAAGAATCATGAAGCCAGGCAAGATATCAATGTTCTAAGGTCTGAAGGCCAGAATGAAGAAGTAAGGCAAGATATCAAAGCTCTAAGGTCTGAAGGAAAGAACGAAAAAGCAAGTGAAGATATCAATGTTCTAAGGTCTGAAGGCCAGAATGAAGAAGTAAGGCAAGATATCAAAGCTCTAAGGTCTAGAGGGAAAGAACGAAAAAGCAAGTGAAGATATCAAAGTTCTAAGGTCTGAAGG
>NZ_BAUP01000062.1:0-15733 GCF_000648275.1 Holospora elegans E1
TTGCCGGTTTGGTTAATAACACGCCGATAGCACCAATGAGGTTTAAGGGATCTTGCGACACAGTATTATTCCAAGCTTGTGTAGATTTCTGATCGAGGATCTAAGCTTGGTCAAGGTGGTATTATGGATAATGCCTCTTTTCATAAATCCAAGAAAAGTAGAGAATTAATAGAATCTGTAAAATGTAGTATAATTTTTCTACCTCCTTACTCTCTTGATTTGAATCCAATAGAGAAATTCTTGGCTAATAAGAGGGGGATTGAATGCTCTATTCGACGTTGTTTCGTGGCTCTTTAAAATATCTAATTTAACCTAAATTACTATATTATAAAAAATAAGAAATAATAGGGGGGGCTGAGCAACGCAAGGAAAGAGTCGCTCAGATAAGTTAGGAAAAACTTCCTCAAATAAATCTATTGTGCATACAAAGAGTCCAGTCTTTTGAGGCTAATAAAAAAATTCTAAAGCTGACCAATTTTTTGATCAGCTTTTTTGAATATTTTACTTATTTTCTCTTATGCGGGGGGGGGATTTCCACCAGCAGGAGGGGGAGCTCCCTCTGATCCGCCATGACTTGATGTGCTCTCGTCTTTTGGACTTGAAAACTTTTTACAAATATCCATAAATGCTCCTTCCATAGCATCGACGCGTTGCTCTAGATCTCCCCCTTTGGAAGATGATGAACTAAAAATGTCGTCCACAGGTTGACTAGGGCCGACAGGATTAGGTCCTCCAGCGGGGGCAGGCCCAGCAGGAGGTGGTGCAGGAGGTGCTGCAGGAGGTGGTGCAGGTGGTGTCGAAAACACAGAATCAAAAGCCATCATGGTAAAAAGAAATAAAAAAATTCGTTTTTGCATTTTTCACTGTTGTTAGGTTTTAAGTTATTCTACCTCATATTCTTTAATTTTTTATCAAACCTATTATTTTTGAAGACCTTTGTAATTTTATAAAATTTTAAATTCAGTAAAGATCTTTTTAAGCTGTCTTCATCTTGTCATCAGTTTTTTCTTCTTCTAAGTTTCTACTGACTTGCTCCATACGAAGTTTTGCATTTTTAAGCAACTCATCACAATACTGGCGCAACCGCACCCCCTTTTCGTAAGCAATAACTGATTCTTCTAACGTTAGTCCTCCAGATTCAAATTTTTTAACAATCTCTTCTAACTGCTTCATTGCTGCTTCAAAAGATAAAGATGCAAGCGATTCTTGCGCACATTCAGACATTTTTTTCTCCCTTTTTATATAAGATTTTACTGTTTTTCAAATCCTTGTTTTTTAAATCCTTAGAAGGCTGAAATTTTTTAAATAACTCTAAAACTTCCTCAATCTCTTTTACGCTTAACAACTCATTTAAAACAATTCCTCCTGGAAAATCTTTAGAAATCAAAACATTAAATGGAATAGCCGCACGAGAAAAGGATTTAAGTAAAGCAGTAATCTCATCAGATCCTGTACTGTAATCTGCGCGCATGCACACCATGTTCGGTTTTGCAAGAAGGTTTTGAATATTTGGATGTAAAAATACTTGCTTGTTCAGCATGCATGTTAAGCACCCTGTTCCCGTGACATCGATAAACACAATACGTCCTGCCTGTATAGACTGACGCATTAACTCAGGACTCCAAGGAATCCAATGAATTTTTCCGTCCTGCATAAAAATTTTTTGACCAGATTGTTGACTAAAGAACGGCAACAAAAACAGCCCTATTCCCGCCATACTAGGGAAAGCAAAAAGTAAAATACTCTTCCATAATAATGACAATCGATACGTTAAGAAATAATGTAGTAATGGAACGCAGGCCATCAAAATTAGTAAACCAAGAGCCAGTTGTTGCATAAAAACTGAGAGAAAAGAACGCAAAGGCCACCAAACCAACCAAACTGCTGCTCCTAAAAAAGAAATTCCTATTAAGCGCTCTAGTATTACCATCCAAGCACCGGGTTTAGGAAGAAAACGATAAATAGGGAAAACAAATCCAATAATATAAGGTAACGCAAATCCGCAAGCAATGGCAGTATATCCGTACAAAATTTCTTGCATTGTTCCGCACAAAAAATACCCCAAAGCAGGTCCCAAAAACGGAGCAGAACAAGGAGTGGCAAGAATTACTGCTAATAGTCCCGAACCCAGAGCTCCAAGGGATGTGCGATAGTCCTTAGGAACAAACCGCAAAGTCCATCTTGGAATATTAAATTGAAAAAGTCCTAATAGACTGTAAGAAGAAATAACCATTACTAGGCAAAGAGCTATAAGAAAATAAGGGTTTTGTAGATGTATTCCCCATCCAACTTCTTTTTGAAAAACGAATTTCAATAAGATTGTAGTCAATGCCAGCAACCAAAATCCCAAAAAAATTCCAAGACTTGTCATTAAAAATGTTCGCTTCAACAAAAAAGGAGACACTTTAGATAATCCCTTAAGCTTTAATCCCAAAACCGGTAAAACACAAGGCATAACGTTTAAGATAGCCCCCCCCAAAAACGCAAATAATAACATTTTCCAGCTTCTTCCTTGAAACGCTTGATAAGAATTTAACGGTAAGGAAAGAGTCTCTTTCACTATTTTACACACGTTTCCACAGCACTGCCCCCTAAATTCAATGTTCAACTTTCCACCATTGCGGTCTTTAAGCTGAACATAAAGCATAGCAAATACATGGTGCCGATAAATTTGCCCCCTTTGTTTTGCCTCAAACCAAGGAATTGGCGCGGGCCACAACACCTGAACATCTGATATATTTTGAGAATTTTTCCAAAAAATTTCCGGAGGATGGCTTAACGTATCTCCAATACTTTTTGGTCCCATCAATTTCCAATGAGGAGCGATGAGAATTTTCAAAGGTACTTTTACGTAAGTTGCTGTTTCATAGACCTCTTCTCCCCATTGGAGCTCTATGACAGATTCTGGAGACAGACAAAATGCCCGTGTAAAAAAAAAGAATGAAAACAAGAAGAAAAAAAACACTTTAAAGAACAGAGATTGCTTTTTATACATTAACAAAATATGAACAAGATCTCAGGGATGACTGAAGAAATTATATACGAATTATTTTACTGGTGCAAATAATTAATAATTCTTTGAACGATAACAGATTTATTTTTTATAAAAAAATTGAATATGAAGGTTCTAAATAAGTTAGCTCTATATTGTTATACGGTTTTACTAAAAATATGAAAAAGTCTAAGGGCTTGTCTTAGGTGTGAGAAACCCCAATTTTATCTTGTATCCGATTTATATGATAGAATGCAAACGATAAGAAGTAAAAAAGAAAAAATACTACTTTTGTAAAAAATTCTTGATCCGTTTTTGCAATAATTTTATCAGGGAAGTACATACCCCCTTAATATAATGAACGATAACAAATTAATTTATTTTTATTCAGCTTTTAAATTTTTTAATATTTTTCCTCTTTCTTCGTAAAGCGTTTTATGAAAAATAAATTGACCAGAAATTACTCCACAAGCTCCAGCATTTTGGCTAAGTTTTGCAGTTTCTGAAACTATTCCTCCGTCTACCAGAATATCGGCATGAACAGCGTTGCGTCGAAGAAAAGAGATTTTTTGAAGTGCTTTAGAGTTGAATTTTTGACCTCCAAACCCAGGTTTTACCGCCATAACAAGAAAATAATCTATCGTGTTTAGCCACCGCAAAGGCCAAACAGAAAGATCATCTTCTAAATTTATTGCAAATCCAGCTTGAATTCTTTTGCGATGCAGGTCATGAATAAGTGTTAAAGGATTTTTAACAGTTTTGGGGTGAAAAGCCAGACTTTGAATCGGTAAATCGATAAAAAGTTTTATAATGTCTTCGCTGGGAGTTGCCATGATATGCACATCAAACCAAAGATTTGGAAGAAGAGCCCTGGCTTTTTCAATAACAAAAGGCCCCAACGTAAGATTTGGAACATAGTGTCCGTCCATAATATCCCAGTGCATTCCGTCTACGTAAGGAGATACCTTTTTGAGATTTTCCCCAAGATACAGAAAATCTGCAGATAAAACAGAGGCATATACTCGCCAATCACCAAAAGGTTTGAAAAATTGACCCATTAGAATTGATCCATTAAGTTTATCCGATAAAAGGCATATGGTCTAACATTTCTACCCTTTTGCTGTGGCGCCCATAAGAAAAATCCGTGAATAAAAATTCTAATAGACAGTGTAATGCTGAATCAGGATGCAAAGTTCTTCCTGCCAAAACTAAAATATTCGCGTTATTATGCTGGCGGGCCAACACAGCATCTGACGTATCTTTACAAAGTGCTGCGCGAATTCCTAAATATCGATTGGCGGCAATACTCATTCCAATCCCACTTCCACACACCAAAACTCCCCAAGTCTCTTTCTTTAATACTTCTTGAACCACAAGAGGAACCACAGCGGGATAAAGAATGGGAATAGAGGGATCTTCCTCCATACAGGTACGTTGAGGACAAAGGACTATATTTCCTTTATCCAAAAGTTTTTCCATTAGAAAAAAGGATAAATCTTTTCCTGCATGGTCGAACCCAAAACATACATTAAAATTTTTTTTTTTCATCTAAAAACTTTGTTTCCATTGTAAAATTCCTTAAGAAGATATTGGAGGCAAGAGGGGCTTTATCTTTTGATTTTTTCCTCACTGTTCTGCTGGCTTAGGTAAGGAGTTGTCCTTTACGGTTTTGCTGACTTTCTTAGGTAAGGTGTTGTCCTTTACGGTTTTGCTGACTTTCTTAGGTAAGGTGTTGTCTTTTACGGTTTTGCTGACTTTCTTAGGTAAGGTGTTGTCTTTTACGGTTTTTCTGACTTTCTTAGGTAAGGTGTTGTCCTTTACGGTTTTGCTGACTTTCTTAGGTAAGGAGTTGTCCTTTACGGTTTTGCTGACTTTCTTAGGTAAGGTGTTGTCTTTTACGGTTTTGCTGACTTTCTTAGGTAAGGTGTTGTCTTTTACGGTTTTGCTAGCCTTTTTTAGTGTAGCATCTTCTTTCACGGCTTTACTGATTTTCTTAGGTAAAGCTTTGGAAAAACTAGTTTTAGATCTTTGTTTCTTTTGTTGAATACGTTCCAGCGCTGCTTCTAAAGAAAACTCCATAAGTGCTTCTTCTTTTTGCTTTAAAGAAAAAAATGCTCCATTGTAATGGAGATAGGGACCAAATCTTCCGATATTTAGAACGATTTCTCCTCCATCGGGGTGAGCCCCCAAAGATTTTGGTAAATTTAATAACCATAACGCTTTATCTAGATCCAAAGATTCAAAGCTGCAAAAAGAGTCACTGGAAACACGCTTATCTCCGCAAAGAACATACCCTCCATAGGGACCTTGTTTTTTTTCTATGCGATTTCCGCTAACAGGGTGTTCTCCAAGGTCTCCTTGACTTTGTGAGTCTTCTTGTTGAAGGCCAGATAAATATGTGCACTCAGGGTAGCAAGAACACCCAGTAAAAGGCCCTGCCTTTCCTAACCGAAGCTCTAATCTTCCTTCTTTACATTTTGGGCATTCTCGATTAGGAAGGTATAGATCAAGAATCTGATTTTCTACATGCTCTAACACATCTGATACGCTGACAGACTTGACTTGTTCTAAGGCTTGAGAAAAAGGGCCCCAAAATTCTTCTAAAAGCGTTCTCCAGGCTAATTCTCCAGTTGATATACTGTCTAGCTGATTTTCTAAATTCGAAGTGAAATCATAATCTACATACCTTGAAAAAAAGTTTTTTAAAAAAGCACACACCAGCATTCCAAGTTCTTCAGGAATGAGACGCTTTTTTTCTTTTCGCACATACCCTCTATCTTGAAGAACTTGTAAAATACGAGCATAAGTGCTTGGACGCCCAATTCCCAAATCTTCTAATTCCTTTACAAGAGAGGCCTCTGTAAAGCGTGCTGGGGGTTGAGTCATATGTTGAGCGCAAGAAACATCACTAATTTCTAAATTTTGTCCTTCTTGCAAAAAAGCTGGTAAAACCCGATCTCTGTCGTCTTCTTTATTGGGTTCTTGTTCTTCTTTTTGGTACGCTAACAAAAATCCGGGGAACTGAAGAATGGATCCAGTTGTTTTAAACGCTGCCGATTGATCTTGATTTTCAATCATAACTCTAGTTTGTTGATATGTAGCATTTTCCATTTGGCTGGCCAAAGTGCGCTTCCAAATTAAGGTGTAAAGCTTCCATTCGTCCATGTACTCTTGACAAAATGGCTGAATAAGACTTGGCTCCCATTTTAGATCTGTAGGACGTATCGCTTCATGAGCTTCTTGAGAATGTTTTTTTGCTTTGTATTCTCTTGATTTTGTTGGAACATACTCTTTTCCCCATTTTTTATGGATATAAGCTCTGGCTTGGTCGATAAATTCTGGAACCAAAAATACACTGTCTGTTCGCATATAGGTAATTAACCCTAAAATTTCTCCATGAACATGAATGCCTTCATACAATCTTTGTGCCAACTGCATGGTTTTTGCTGGGGAAAACCCTAAAGCGCTAGAAGCATCTTGCTGAAGAGAAGAGGTAATAAATGGAGGATACGGAGAGCGTTGAACATTTTTTTTCTCAATTGAACTGATATGATAAGGAACTCCACGCAAAATTTCAGCCCAAGCTTGCGCACATGTTTCATCACTAATAGAAAATTTATCTAGTTTTTCTTTGTTGAATTGAACCAATTGAGCTTCCAACGTGTATTCAGGGGAATGACACAAAAATTTCCCATGAATAGACCAATATTCTTGAGGCTTAAATCCTATAATGGCACTCTCTCTTTCTGCAACAATTCGTAAAGCGGCAGATTGGACACGTCCTGCAGAACGACTTCCTGGAACTTTTCTCCATAACATGGAAGACAGACCAAGACCTGCCATTAAATCCAATGCTGAGCGCGCAATTTGCGCATCTACAAGATCTTGATTAATATTTTTGTAATTTTTAAGTGCCTTTAAAACACTTTCTTTTGTTACCGCATTAAAAACAACGCGCTGAACAACCACTCGTTCTGGAAGCGCATTTTCTTCCTTCAAATACTCTAAAATATGCCACGCGATGGCTTCTCCTTCTCGATCTAAGTCTGTGGCCAAAACCAGAGTATCTACCTTTTGCACCGCGTCTTTTATAGATTTTAGATTTTTTTCCGTTTTTTCCACCAGCTGCCATGTCAAAGCGAAAGATTCTTCTGGACGAACAGCACTGATTTTTGTGGGAAGTGCCCTTACATGCCCCCCGCTTGCCAGCACGATGTCTCCTGGAAAATATTGAGCAATATTTTTTGCCTTTTTAGGGGACTCAACTACAATGAGCTTCGACACAGCTGCCTCCTTCTTGAGGAACAGCAACGACCGCGTCTCCTGGATATCGTTCGATGTATCCTTGCAACTCTAATTCAACCAGCATATTTTGTAGACAAATAGAAGAAACCTTCAATTCTTTTCTAAGAGTTTCGATAGAAGTGGGAACTGTGCTTATGCGCTCAAGTAATAAACGTAACACGTCTGAATGTTCTGAAGTTTGGCTTTCTATGCCAAGAAATGAAGATGTGTTACTGCAGGAAAGAAGATAATCAGTTTCTTCCTCTTCTTTAGCACAAAATGACATACGAGGAATGCTTTTAGGAAATTCTTTTTTTATGTCTGAAGCAGTTTCTACTAAGCATGCTCCTTCTTTAATAAGCTTGTTCCCTCCGTGAGATCGAGAATCAAGAGGGTGCCCTGGTAAAACAAAAATACAGCGATTCTGATCTAGTGCATATTTTGCACTAAGTAGGGCGCCTGACTTAATGCCAGCCTCAATGATTAAAATTCCCCAAGAAAGCCCGGAAATAATACGATTTCTTTTAGGAAATAGCTGCGCTTGAGGAGACAAATGCAAAGGATCTTCTGAGATAACTGCTCCTTGTTCTGCTATGCGATGATAGAGAGTTTTATTTTCCAAAGGATAGATGTTTCCTAGCCCCCCTGCAATGACTGCAATGGTGGGCATATCCGCATTCAACGCAGCTTCGTGCGCCCATGTGTCCACACCTCGTGCCAGTCCTGATGTGATAGTTTGTGAAGAAGACTTCAAAAAAGGAATATGCTGCTGTATCCAGGTGTGAGCGCTTTGAGAAGCGTTTCTGGCGCCAACCACAGCAAAACAACTGCTTTTTAAAAGCTCTATCCTTCCACACACACTTAAAAATATAGGAGGATCTTTTAACTGCCGCAGATATTCTGGATACTCTGGTTCAAAATAAGAAATCAGATGATATCGATTGGCATGATGCAAATCAATCTCTTTTTGAGCTTCATCTGCAGAGCAAATTCGCCCTTTGTAAATAGGCTGAGCTTTCAACCGAGATAAAGCGTTTTCTGGATGCTTGAATTTTTCAATAAGATGAAAAAAACCAATAGGACCAATATTCTCTGAACGCGCTAAGCGCAAATAAGACAACTTTTTTTCCGCATCTAAAGCCACAGGAAGTTCAAGACGTTTAGAAGAAGCGTACACCATGAAAACAAAACAAAAAATTTATACTCATGGTAAAACAAAGCTCATCTTAGTGCAATAGGAAAAACCGAAAATATTTTCAATATGCTTGAAATTTTTAGTGGACTAAAAATTTTCTCATCAATAAACGTGCCCAAGAGAAGACTCGAACTTCCACTAAAGTAACCTTTACTAGGACCTGAACCTAGCGCGTCTACCTATTCCGCCACCTGGGCATGCTTTTTTGAGTATAAGAAAAAAAAATGTTATATGCAAGACTAGAAAAAGACTATTCTTTAGGTCGCAGTAAAAAATTAAGATTTTAGTGGTAAAAATTTTGCACTTCTGGCTTTAAAGCGTACTTTAAATTTTTTTCTGATACCTTATCTTCTCTAAAAAAAATGCCGACAACACTCTGTCGGCAAAACTGATTTATTGTTTTTTTTATTTTAACACATCAGCGTGCGTAAAACTCAATGACAGAGCTAACTTGATGATCAAAAGGGTAGGGAATCTGTGATGGGTCTGGAGCATAAGACAAAACAGCAGAAAAATTACTTTCCTCTAATTTAAAGTATTCTGGAATCCGGCGAGCAGAACTTTGCCCCCTTTGTACTACAGAATTTGAATGCATAGAAGGATCTAGAGAGATCACGTCTCCAACTTTAACGCGATAAGATCCAACATTAACGCGCGCACCATTTACGAACACATGTCCGTGACTTACAAGCTGACAAGCGGAAAAAATCGTAGGTGAAAATTTCAAACGATACACACACGTTCCCAAACGTTGCTCTAAAAATTGCAAAAAAACAGAACCCGTATCCCCCTTTACAGAAGTTGCTTGAAGATAGGTTCGATAAAACTGTTTTTCTGATATGCGACCATAATGCTTTTTTAGTCGCTGTTTTACTTTCATTTGCTGGCCGTATACCGTACTTTTTCCAAAAACTTTAGCGCCATGCTGCCCTGCCGGATAAGCACGCACAGAAGCAGAAGATCGAATTCCTTCCCAAAAAATACCGTATCGTCTTTCTGCTTTGTGTTTAGAATTAACAATTTTCGTCACGAATCACCAAAAACTAAAAAAACCTCTTTATACTTTGCCTTGATTTAATTCTGATTGTCAAGTCCCACCCTAAAAAAGGCAAGAAAAGCTCCTAAAAAGTTGGGAGAAAATAGAATCTATTTGTTGCTTTTCTTTTGTTTCAGTATTGTATACAAAAAAGTGGAAACGACAATGATTCCCCCTCCAAGTCTTGCATTAAGATTCATGGGTTCTGAGTATATGAAATAATTCAGAATTAAAAAAATTGTTAATCGAAAATAATCAAAAATTGCAACAAAAGCAGAAGAGCTATTTCGAAGTGCGTAAAAGTGTGATACCGCCGATAAAGCTCCAAGAGCGCCGATACCAGCTATATAGCAAAGGGTAAATGCGTCGCAGTTCCATGAAAGATTAAAATAAAGGGAAGCAAAACTAAAAAATATTAAAGGAAAAAAAGAATTAGAAAATAAAATACGTTTTTCATTTTCTTTTGTTACGATAAGCTTTCGCGTTACAATGATGGAAAAAGCCATGCAGATATTAGCAAAAACAGGAAGAAAAGTATAAAAAGAAAGCGTTAAAGCAAAGGGATTTAATACAAATATTACTCCAATATAAGCTGAAATTATGGCAATCCAATGGGGAAAGTCTAAAGTTTCTTTTAAAAACACTCGCGCTAAAAGTAAAACAAAAAAAGGACCACTGGTTCCTAAAAAAGCAGCGGTTTCTCCTGGAAGGTAACGATACCCCGCATACCCCAATGCCATGGCAAGAGTCTGAAAAACACCTCGCAGTATTAAAAGCCTTACGTTTGGAGTGCAAAAAACGTTCCACGGGGAGAAAGGGTACCAGAAAGGAAGCATAACTATTAATCCAAATCCGGACCTTATCAACATTAACGATATTTGTGGGACTGTTTTTGAAAGAGATTTTGTCATCAGCATAGCTAAAGAAAAACTCAAACTCCACAATAGAAGAAAGAAAGAGCTTCGAATCTGATCTTTTTCAGCCCACTTGAACAACACCATTCTTTATTTTAAGTAACGTTTAGGATTGACAGGAATACGATTTTTTCTTAATTGGAAACGCAAGACTCCTCCTTGGCATTTTCCAAGGACTTCTCCTTGTTTTACTGCTTGATCTTTTTTCACGACAGGCATTATTCCTAGGTAAACGCTGCTCCATTTTTCTCCTTTTGCATCGGTGTGAGAAACAAAAACAAAAGATTTGTTTGCCAAAGCAGGGTCTTTATGAAATTGATCGCATTTTCCTGCATATACAACAACGCCATCTTTGCAGGCAACAACAGGGTCTTTAGGTGACGTGTGGAATACTGCAGTTTGTTTATCTAGAACGCACTTAAGGTCATTTTGTACGGGGGGTTTGAATTCTCCCGTTTTAGAAATGTTTCCTTTTTTGTTAGAATTTTTTAAAACTTTTGTCTTTTTTTCTAAGGAAGGGGGGGGGATGAATGATCAGAGGATTTTTTTCCCATCACAGGCGATACAACTTCTTCAGAAGGTTTGGCGAGTTTGTTTTCAAAAGAGGCTTTTCTAGAAGGAGCAGAAGATTTCTCGGGGGCGTCTTTTTGTGAAATATTTTCCTGTAACGATTCAGGAGCCGGAAGGGTAGGGGAAGGAATAACTTCTACTTCACTTTCAATGTCTTCTGAAGTATTCAAGGGAACATCTTTCCATGTTTCCTCAGCCAACGCTATGGGATCCCCACTGGCACTGTCTAAGTCATCCACTGGAACAGAAGAATCTTGTGCTTCAGATTTAGAAGGCAGCTGCAAAACCTGTCCTTCTTCTAAAATATAGGGGGGGGTTAAACCATTCGTTTCTACAAGCTCTCGTACAGAAATATCATGACATTTTGCAATACTATAAATAGTGTCACTGCTAGAGACGTAAATTTGCCCTGGTTTTAGTACAACAGGCGTAGTGGGAGGGGGGGTGCACCCTGCTAAAATTATTGAAGCAAAGAAAATTGCGCGAAAAATTTTTTTCATCATTTTTTCATAAAGAGTAAACAGGGCGGCACCCACAAGGATTCAAGCGATCTTTCCCCCCCATATAAGGGCGCAAGACTTCAGGAATTGTAACAGAACCGTCAACATTTTGATAATTTTCAAGAATAGCTACTAAAGTGCGCCCCGTAGGAAGTGCTGATCCATTTAACGTGTAGGGGTAATCTAATTGACCATCAGCATCGCGGTACCGTGTGTCTGTTCTTCGGGACTGATAGGTTCCACAATTAGAGCAGCTAGAAATTTCCCTATAACAAGATTGTCCAGGAAGCCAAACTTCAATATCGTAAGTGCGCATAGATGTCCATCCTATATCGGCGCTGCATAGTGCCACAACACGATAAGGAAGTTCCAGCGATTGCATCAAAAACTCTTCTTGCTCAAGAAACGCAAGGTGAAGATCTTGTGAGTCTTGAGGGGAACAGATTCCTAAGAGCTCTACTTTTTCAAATTGATGCATTCGTATCATACCTTTTGTATCTTTTCCTGCTGCTCCGGCCTCTGAACGAAAACACGGAGTATAGGCGGTAAATTTCAAAGGAAGATCTTTGGATTCCAAAATTGTTTCTCGTACCAAATTTAATAAGGTTACTTCGCCGGTAGCAATAAGGTATCGTCCATCGACAGTCTTAAATAAATCTTGAGAAAGTTTTGGCAATTGTCCTGCACCAAATACTGCTTCCTCTTTTACTAAGCAAGGAGTATGAACTTCTAAACATCCAAGACGCTTTATGTTCATGTCTAACATCCAATGAGACAGCGCGCGCTCTAATTGAGCCAATTCCTTTGCTAAGATAACAAATCGCGTTCCGCTCATCCGTGCAGCCTGCAAAAAATCCATTCCCAAGTTCATTCCTAACGATTCATGATCTTGAGCGGGAAACTCTGTAAAATCTCTGGGAGCCCCCCAGTGTTTCAAAATTACATTTTCATCTTGGCTTTTTCCATAAGGAACCCTTTGATCTAACATATTAGGAAAAGATTCCAATAACGCGGTTAGCTGCTCAAAAAGTCCTTGAGCTTGTCGCTCTAAAACGACTTCTTCTTCAGACAAGACGCTAGATTCTTTAACTAAATTTTGTACATCTTCTCCTTCTTTTTTTCTTTGCGCAATTTCCTTTGCAATACTATTGCGTTTTCCCCGCATTTCTTGAAACAAACTTAAAGCTTTACGATAAGCACTATCCAGCTGCAAAACCTGGGCACTTTGCGACTCTAACCCACGATGATTCAATCCTTGATCAAAAAGATCTGGATTAGTGCGAATCCATTTGATATCTAACACGACACGTATCGCAAAAATTTTCAAGTCTATTTTACTAGAAATTACAAAGAAGTGCAAGCAACGGACACTTCTTCTCTAAAGATTAGGTATTCTAAAAAATGGAATGGTACCATCATTAAAAAAACGTCTAACATACTTTAAAAATAAAATAAAAGATTAGACTTTTTTGAAATCTAATCCGAAATTATTATTTACGAAATTTTACCAAAATTATTGAGATTTAAGCATATCATGTAAGGCAGACCATGCGCGCGGAATCATTTCTTGATATCCACTTATATTCATAAAATCTGTTTTTTCAATGATAGTTTTGAAATCTTTTCTTTCTGAGGGGCGACAACTAGATTCTAGATCAAAATTTGAACCAGAATCCTTTAAAATTTTCAAAATTCTAACGACTTTTGATCGGTCTCTGCAAGAAAGTATAGAAAATTCCTGAGATAATTTTTTTGTTGGGCTGGTTTTTAATGGGCTTTCAAAAACTTCTTCTGATGGAGAGTTCAAAAAAAACTTCAAAATATCTTTAAAAGAAGATTGATAAAAATCTCCTAAATTAAATTTTTGCTCTGATTTTTTATTTTTCTTTTGCGTCCTTTTCTGGACATGCTTTGGAAAAGATTTTATTTCTTGCGGAAAATCTGAAAGGGATACCTTCGATTTTTTCAAATCTGCTTTACAGTTTTTTAAATTTTTCGATAAGCTGGAAGGAAGCTTCCCTTTTTTTCTCTTCTTAGAAGTTAAATTTTTTGACTTGCAAAAAGATTTTGATTTGGGTTCTTTGCTTTCTAAAGAGTGGGGCGTTGCAAAAATCTGTCCTAAACAAACAATATTTACTAAAAAAAAATTACAAAAAGATTTAAATTTAGCCATACATTTTTATGTGCTAGAAACAACAGTTGCTAATGATATTAAAAAAATAAACAAAAGTAAACAACCTATTGAAGTAAAAGTTAAAAAATTTATTTTTATGCAGTTTTGTGTTGATAGACACCCTACTAAAACTATATACTATTTACTGATGAATTATGATTTTAACGAATTAGATTTATCGTAGTTGTAGATTGTGACAAACAATTCTATTGTGTTCTAGAGTAATCATTTTTTTGTGCACGTACATAAAAAATCAATACGAGCGCAGAGTTTGGAAAAACTTTTATAAAAATTAACCAAAGTTCACGCTCAGAGAAATTTTTTTATTGGTTTTTATAGCTTTTGGATTTTTTTTGGTCTACTAATCCTTTAATTTGTTTTATTTTTTTGAATGTTGAAAGATATTTATTGGTAGTATTTCAAAAAAGCTTCTTGCAAGTTCTTCCAAATAAATGGGGTTGCTTTCTTTACTGCGCCATCTTGTACTGGAAAACTTAAGGGATCAATAATATCTACAATGTAATCGAAATTGTTTTTCTCTAATCCTATGCTATGAAAAAAATCAAGATCTGCGGTTTTTTCGGTTTTTAATACCTCTAAAGTTCTAAGAAGATTTTTTTGATTTCTTTTAGGAAGTCTAGAAAAATTATAAAACAAATCTTTTCTTTGTTGTGTTAGCGCATAAAATATTTTCTGAAGATCGTGTACACTTGGACTTAAAAATACAGTTTTTAAACAGCTTTTTAAATCTAATATAAAATGTCTAAACTTTTCGTTTTGTCCAAAATCTGAAAAGTCATATTTTGATAGGTCTATGGGGCCTATGTATTGTAAATATTGCAAAAAAGCAACTTGTAAGTTCTTCCAAATGAATGGAATTGCTTTCTTTACTTCCGCACTTTTTACTATAAAGCTAAAAGGGTGAAGAAGGTTTGCAATGTAATCGAAATCGTCTTTATCTAATCCTATTCTTCTAAAAACCTCAAAATCTGTAGTTTGGTTGGTTTTTAATACCTCTAGAGTTCTAATAAAATTTTTTTGATTTTTTTTAGAAAATTTAGAAAACTGATTAAACAAATCTCTTTTTTGTTGTATCAGCGCCAAAAACGTTTGGTTAAGCTCATATAAGTTTTTACTTGTAAATAAAAAATTTAAATTGTTTCGTAACTCTGATATAAAGTTTCCAAACTTTTTGTTTTGCCCAGAATCTGAAAAGTTATATTCTGATGATTCTGAGATTTTCGGCTTTGCTCCTATCGCCGTGAGGCTACTCATATTGTGGTGTAGGTGGTGCATAAAAGCAGTTTGTAAGTGGTGCCAAACTAATGGCATTGCGTCTTGTACTGCGCTACGAGATATGAAAAAGTTATAAGGTTGAAGAATGTCCATAATGTAATCGAAATCGTCTTTACTTAAGCCTATGATCTTAAAAAATTGAGGATCATAGTAGTTAGGATCATAGATTGATTTGCTTTTTAATACCTCTAGAGTTCTAAGAAAATTTTTTTTATTTTTTTAGAAAAGTTTAAAAATAGATTTAAAAGATCGCTTCTTTCTTGTAGAAGTTTAAAAAAATTTTTTTGAAGAGCGTCTAGACCATCACTTTGAACTAAAATTCTTAAACATCTTCTTAACTCTAATATAAAAAATTTAAATTTTTCACTTTCGGGTATTGCCCTTTTGTTTGGTCCAAAATTTGGAAGGGTAGATTCTTCTGCTATGTCTTGGCCTGATCCGTTTGCAAAAGAGTCTTCTATAAACACAATGCTCATAAAAAAAATATTTAAAATAGGTAGTTTCATAACTTTACTAATGTGTTAGGTTGAGTATTCTAAATTGTACAGAATAAAAATAAAATTGTCGTAAAAGCTCATACTCCCCCTCACTTTTTTGAAGGGTCTTTTAAAGATCCGAAAAAGAGGCTATTTTATTAAAAATAAATAACAATGTTTAATGCAAATGAACCTTCGTACTTAGTATGATCGATCAGCGAAAGGTTCAGCATCCTGCGCTGATCCACAAGATGCACTCTCCACCTTCAATAAAATCCCAGCTTGAACGCATCAGGA
>NZ_BAUP01000061.1:0-17637 GCF_000648275.1 Holospora elegans E1
TATGCGCAGATACTGGTTCTTGTAAAACGTTTGAAGAGTTTGTTCAAAACATGCTGAAAAAGACCTTAGAAATTTCGGCACGTATTACGGCCAGATTGGGCAATTTTAGCGAAAGGGGGGGGAAGAGAACATTTGATTGACTGGCTAAATCATTTTAGGTGATTAGCCAAGGAGTATGAAATAGACGTTCAATCGGAAAAACACGACGTTATGATCCCCCATTCAATGCTACTGATTCGTCGGTTGGCTTAACTATGAAGATAGGTTCTAAAATTAGCCTCTTATCTGATTTTTACCTTTAACCTGTCTTTTTTTATGAATATTTGTTACAATTCCTGAAAAGAGATTGATACAAAAAATAAAAAAGATTTTCTTATTTTTTTTCAGGAGTCTAATGGTGAAACGATCTAAAGTAAACTTGTGGTATGTGGGAATATTAGCATCACTTGGAGCAGCAGGGGCCATTTATATGACGATCCCCCCTTGCCGTTTGCCATCTTCTACTCTTAGCGATTTGACTCTTTTACCGTACCCTCATAGTATTTCAGGGATTGGTGTTGTTGAACCTAAAGGAAAGCTTCTTCACCTAGCATTTCAACAAAAAGGGAGTGTAGAAGCCATAAACGCATCCCCAGGGCAGCGCGTAAAAAAAGGAAAAATTCTTTGTTCCCTAAATCAAGAAGAAATTAATGCCCGTATCGGCGCACTGGAAGCATCTTACAAAAATGCATGCATTCAAGAGGAAAAAATTAAAGAACAATCTTCCATTGCAGAACAATTAAACAAAAAAAAGTTTTTTCAAATCACGAAGCACGCTGGAGCGTTTACAATGCACGACAAGCTTCAGCAAAGCGAGAAGAGTGTGAAAATCTATTGCGTCAAGCAAAATTAGAAAAAGAACGGCACTTTCTAAAAGCTCCAGCAGATGGAACAATTCTTTCTTCTACGCTTTATCAAGGACAATATGTTGTTCCAGGAAACGAAGTATTAATCATGGGAGATTTGACTCAACTCACGGTGTGTGTAGAATTTGACGAAATGTACGCAAAACATCTTCATAACGCTTGTAATGCTTTGGGAAAAACAAAAACTTTGGGAACTCAAGAAGTTTCTCTAAAATTAAGCAGAATAGATCCCTATATATATCCCAAACGTAATTTGCCAGGAATCCACTCTGGAATTGACTCTAGAGTGCTTCACGCCTATTACGATATCGTCTCTGACCCACAAGGACTTATGCCTGGACAAGAATTAGACGTTTTTGTGGAAAAAAAGCATAAACGTTAAGAAAAAAATGCTTTTTATTTTTTGTACCCCAGGATGGATTTTTTCAAGAAAATCTGAGATAATCCGACTTGCGTGCTTGCAAGAATTCTTGAGTCTTAAGTGTTGTCTTATACCTTAAAACGGTTTTTGTTGATTGTTCCCACGTTGTTTTGCATTATTCTTCTGAATTTTCTTATCGTTCATTTAGTTCCTGGGGGACCAGTAGAACAAATGCTGCACCGTATGGAGCTTTCTGCTCAAGAGCACAAGGGGGGAGCAAGCTCAGCAGTAGACTTTGGACAAGACGCTGTAGTAAAAGAACTAAAACAACAGTTTGGGTTAGACCAACCTCTTTGGAAGCGATTTTACATAATGCTAAAACACTATTTGATGTTTGATTTTGGAAAAAGTTATTTTCGAAGTGAGTCTGTGACCACACTGCTAATTAATAGATTACCCGTTTCTCTGTCTTTAGGGTTTTGGTCAATGATGCTTATGTATCTTTTAGCTATTCCTTTGGGAATTCAAAAAGCTGTTCGTAACGGGACGTGCTTCGACCTTTGGACAAGTCTAATCATGATGTTAAGTTATGCTATTCCCACATTTTTATTCGCATTGCTATTAATGATTTTTTTTGCGGGAGGAAGTTTTTTTTCTTATTTTCCCATACAAGGTTTGTTTTCTTGGGATTGGAGTCGGTTATCTTTTTGGGAAAAAATCAAAGATTATATTTGGCATCTGGTATTACCGGTTAGCGCCCAAGTTTTGACTGGGTTTGCTGCCCTTACCCTTCTTACTAAAAACGCGTTCCTAGAAGAACTTTCTAAACAATACATCGTTGCAGCCAAAGCGTTTGGATTTAAATTTCGCACCATTTTATTTAAGCATGTTTTTCGCAACGCTATGATTGTCATGATGGCACACCTTCCCTTAACCTTATTCCATGTACTTTTTTCTGGAGCTTTTTTAGTGGAAATGATTTTTTCTTTAGAGGGGATAGGACTGTTAAGCTATGAAGCCATCGGAAATCGTGATTATCCTGTTATATTTGGATCTCTTTACCTTTTTACCTTAACTGGATTAGTTTTGCACGTTATTAGTGATTTGCTGTACACATGGATTGACCCAAGGATTCACTTTGAAGGAAAAAACTGAATTATGAATACATTTTGGGAACGCTTTAAAGCGCATAAAAAAGGATTTTGGGCTTTACGCATATTGTTGCTGGTTATCGGAATAACGTTTACTGCAAATTTTTGGTCTAACGACAAACCGTTAATTATTTTGTGTGATAAGGGCATATTTTTTCCAGTATTGCGTTATTATCCTGAAACATGTTTTATGAAGGGCGAAGATCTAGAGATGGATTACTTAACAAGAGAATTCAAAAATTTCGTCAAGAAAAATCATGCTTGGGTTGTTTGGCCAATTTATCGACATAGTCCTTATCGGCTTTCAGAATCTCACCATCCGGTACCAAGCGCGCCTTGTCCTCTTCATGTATTAGGCACTGATGAACAGGGAAGAGATCTATTGGCCCGTCTTGTTTATGGAACTCGAATTTGTATAATGTTTGGTCTTTGTGTTGCCGTGTTTGGAACGATGCTGGGAGTGTTCATCGGTGCGATTCAAGGCTATTGGGGGGGGAAATTCGATCTGTATACGCAAAGGTTGGTAGAAATTTGGTCGGGTCTTCCTGTGTTGTTTATGCTAATGATCATTTCTAGTTTTCTGACCCCTTCTTTAGAATTTTTAGCCATTGTGATGTCTCTTTTTAATTGGCGCCCCGTGTCTGCAGCAACACGAGCAGAGTTTTTAAAAGCTAGAGGACTTCCCTATGTCTTATCTGCAAAAGTTCTGGGAGCCACAGATTTTCGAATGATGTGGCGTCACATTCTACCCAATGCTATGACAACGGGAATTTCTCAATTTCCTTTTTTAGTGAATTCGGGAATAGCGTCTCTTGCATCTTTGGATTTTTTAGGAGTGGGGCTAAAGGCAGGAACTCCTTCACTGGGGGAATTATTACAGCAGGCAAAATCGAACTTACACGCACCTTGGTTAAGTGTCTATCCTTTGTGCGCGCTTGCCACAATTCTTGTGTTAATCACACTAACAGGGGAAGGGCTTCAAGATGCACTAGATCCGGGACGATCTTCATGAAAATTTTTTTAGTTATTCTAAGAGAAAGGAATGCATCGTGAGCATTTTGCTATCCATTCGTGATGTTTCTTTGACCCTTTACGCAAATCGTCAAAAATATCAAAAAAAAATTTTACATCACGTGAGCCTGGAAATTCCTACTGGAAAAACGGTTGCTCTTGTTGGGGAAAGCGGATCTGGAAAATCTATGCTTGGACTTTCTATACTGGGCCTATTACCAAAAGCTCTTTACCCTTCCTATACGGGGGAAATTTTATTTAAAGAGATTGATTTGCTGAAATGTTCTGAAAATTCACTTTACAATTTTCGTGGAAAGCATATCAGTATGATTTTTCAAGAACCCAGCAGCGCATTAAATCCTTTAAAAACTTTAAGATCAGCGCTTCAAGAAGTTTTAATTCTTCACAGAAAACAAGAATTTTTGAATCGCGCTGATTTAGATGCCGCAATGTTTGACATCTTGGATAAAGTAGGATTTTCTTATGCGAAAAATAAATTAGATGCTTATCCTCATCAGCTTTCAGGGGGACAAAAACAGCGCTTGATGATTGCTATGGCACTTTCAGCAAAGCCAGAGTTATTAATCGCCGATGAGCCCACAACTGCTTTAGATGTAACACTACAAAAAGAACTTCTTATGCGACTTCAGCACATTCAAGAAACTCAAGGAATGTCAATTCTTTTTATCAGCCACAATCTTCCACTGGTTAGCAGGATTGCGCATTTTGTAGGGATTTTAAAAGAAGGACAAATGGTAGAACAATCAGAAACGGAAAAAATATTAAAAACACCTTCCCATCCTTATACTCGAAAGCTATGGGGCAGCATTCCAGATCGTTGGGTTCAAGACGATCCTCAAGATTTTAATTTTCAAAAAACTTTATTACAAGTTAGAAATTTGGAAGTAACTTTAAGGCACAATAAAATTTTACATGATATAAATTTTGACGTGCACGCCGGACAAACTGTAAGTATAGTGGGGGAAAGCGGATCTGGGAAAAGCACACTTGCCCTTGCAATTGCCCAGTTGCTTCACTATTCTGGAGAAATTATTTTTCAAAATCACCGGTTATCTTCTTTAAGTCCTGAAAATTTACGTCAAGAACGGCGACACTTTCAAATGATTTTTCAAGATTTATTTTCTTCTCTTAACCCCAGGATGTGTGTACAAGACAGCCTGATGGAGGGGATGAAAAACTATAAACTCTGGTCACTGGAAGAACGAAAAATAAGAATTCAAAATATTTTATCCCAAGTAGAGCTTTCTGCGGACATTTTAAACCGCTATCCCCATCAATTATCTGGGGGACAACGGCAACGAATTTGTATTGCGCGAAGCTTATTACTAGAACCTCAACTTCTTATTTTAGACGAACCCACTTCTGCGTTAGACGTGACGGTTCAGAAAGAAATCTTACACCTTCTTGTTACACTACAAAAACGCATTTCCATTGGGTATATCGTTATCACCCACGATCTAAAAGTAGTAGAGAGCATCGCTCACCATGTCATTGTGGTAAAATCCGGACGCGTTATAGAACAAGGTTCTGCAGCAGAAATTTTAAATCGCCCAAAAGATTGCTATACCAAGCAATTAATGGAATCTGCCAGATGGGCAATGTAAAAATCTTAGGTATCAACATTATGAGTTGACCTATTGTTGTGGGTTTTTAAGCTGTACAGAAGATGCAGATTTTTGCATTAAAGTAGATTGTCCTTCTGGATTTTCTTGGGACTGAAGAGGGGAGCGCCTTGAATTACCGAGATTAGGTGCTGATTGGAATTTTTTTAAGGTTGAATCTGCTTTTTTTTGCTTTATAATAGCAGAACGTTTTTCTAAACGTGCTTTAAAAATTTCAGTTTGATCATGAATATCCTTTTTTATCATTTTATTTTGTTCTTCAAATACTTTATTTTCTGAATCAACAAGTGTTTTAACATTACCTTTCTTTTTTTGAAAACTATATTTCATTTCATCTTTCATTTTAAAATCATTTATTTCTTTAATTTTTTTTATTGATTTTTCTATTCTTGAACGTTCATCTTGTATTTTTTTATAAACGTCTTCATTACTTTTATTGTCTTTAATATTTATCAATCTAAAAATGTTATTAAAACCTTCCATTACGTTTATTATCTCAGCATTAGTTTCTTTTAAAAAAGATAAATTAGATTTTGAAACAGGTACAAAATCCAAAACAGATTCCAAAGTAGATGATTCTTTCAATAAATTTTCATAAAAATAAATTTGCCTACTAAGAAACACTTCAATATGGCTAATATATTCATTTACTTTTTCTAATTCACCCCTAACCCTTATTGAATAATTATTTAGATCTTCACAAGAAGCATTGTTTTTCGACCCGTTTGCAATACTTTTGTTGAAACTCAGAAAGGAACCGCTTGCAACTACTATAAGCAAAATTTTATTAATATATTTCATCTTTATATATGTTAAAAAATTCAATTAAATTGTATCAAAAATTTATCTTTTTTGTGTAAATTATAATAGAATTCTTAATAATAGACTTCTTCGTAAACTATTATTAAAATAACTCCATAGTATATACCAATTCCCATTGCTAAATAAGCATATAATGATTGCCTTTTAAGAAAAGGGGAAGTATATCATAGGGGGATAACAAACAGCTTAAATAGAATGGTATCCGCATCAAAATTATCAACCGCGAAGGTAGAAAAGAAGAAAAATATCAGATTAAGGAGATTGATAAAGCTGCACGAATATCACGTAAATTAGCAAAGGCTATTGCAGCCAGGACTCATAGCATTAATCAAGTTTCAAAGATTTACGACATAACTAGAACCACTCTGACTTCGTAGATCAAGCCGGCTCGATAGAAAGACTTAACGCACCTGCAAAGCACAAAAGGAAAAACAAACTTAACGCTACGCAAATAAAGCAAATCTTGGAATGGGTAAAAGTCGATAGTCAGTTAACCGCAAATACAATTCGAATAAAACTAGAAAATGTATTTAATATAGAGATGAGCAGGTCAACCGTTCATCAAGAGATCAAGAAGCTAAATTGCTTCTATATCAAGCCTCGTCCTAAACATTTCAAGCAAGAGCAAAACATAAGTTGCTGAATTTAAAAAACTATTAGCCGGGAAATAGCTAAGTGCACGCCATCGCACGTATTGTTTTTTATTTTTATCTTTTCTTTTTTGGCAATTCAAAGTTACAATTCATCTTTTGTATAACCGGTGTCAGTAATGATTTTTATTTCTCTATGAATATTTATTGTGGATTCTTTAAACCCTCTAAAATTGTGACGCTTGCCCTTTGAAATGCCGCACATATACCACGACTTGTGTTTTTATAGAAAGCCATTTCTTTTTTCCTGAATAAAATTTCATAAATTTTTATCACTTTTTAGCTGCACTACGGAATCGTAAAATCAGGATGCTTAATCGTATCATACACAATGCTCTCACTTACGCCATAACTTTATGTGAGGTGTTTTCAGATGTATTAGGGATGTCATCAAAAGACGATCTTCTATGCTTAGTTTTCTTTTTAACTTCGGAATCTTGAAGAATATTCACCATTATAGCGAAATTTTTCTTCTGCTATTTTTTTGATCAGTTCGCAGCTTCTACCTTTCCTCCTGGTCTTTTTATCATAAATCTTATTTATAATCTAGTTTCCAAAGAAGTCTAATGAAATAGAAAACTATCCACGCCAGAAAAACAACAAGCATCGCTCATAATATTGTTGTACTAAAATCCGAACACGTCATATAATAAGGATCTGCAACGCAAATCGCCCGAACCCCTCTGCGAAACACTCAGTGGAATTACGAGCGAATGTAGAAATTTATAGGTATCAACACACGTTAAATTCTAAGACGACATATTTTTTTTATCTTGCCGAACAGGAATATAAACTTTTGTTAAACCTCTTCGTATAGATCGCATCAATATATCTTTAACCTTATCTTTTGTATCTTGATCAGAGCTTCTTGGAATCTGCCTATCTTGATCAGAGCTTCTTGGAATCTGCCTATCTTGATCAGAGCTTCTTGGAATCTGCCTATCTTGATCAGAGCTTCTTGGAATCTGCCTGTCTTGATCAGAGCTTCTTGGAATCTGCCTATCTTGATCAGAGCTTCTTGGAATCTGCCTATCTTGATCAGAGCTTCTTGGAATCTGCCTATCTTGATCGAGAGGGCTAGAATGTTTTTTTATAGCACGCGCACGTCGATCAGCAAGTCGCTTAGAAAATCTTTCATCTTGAGCTTTAAGATCTTCTTCTACTATTTTTCTTGCGTGTGCACTTAAGTTTGAATATATACTTGAATTTTTTTCTTTCTTATCTTCAACTACTTTACTTAAGTCTTGACGATAGAAATCACTTTTATTTTGAGATTCAGCGTCTTTTTCACTAATATTTTTTTTCAATTCATTAGCTTCTTCAGAATGCTCTACCAGTACGAATTTACTTTTATTATCTTGTTTTAAATTTTCAACTTTTGGTTTTTGTGAATCACGGTACGAACCTTCAAGAAAAGTTTCTCTTTCTAAAGCAAGAGGCTCTTTAGCGGGAAATTGATCTTCAAGTTCACCTGCAATGCTTTTACTGAAACTCAGAAAAGAAGAACCTGCGATTGTTATAAATAAAATTCCATTGATATATTTCATTTTTATATACGTTAAAAAACTCAATAATAATATATCAAAAAACAATTTTTTTTATGTGCACAAAAAAGCAAGCCCCCCCATACACAAAAGAAACTTCAATCTTTAGGTAGTCTATCTAAGATTGAACACAATACACATGCTCACATAAGTAATCATCAGAAAACTGCTGAGCTTTTTCTATACAATAAAAAACATCCTGAAGGTCATTTTTTACTTGAACTTCTTGAGCCTTAATATGCTCCAAAGAAACTCCGTAAACCTCTTGCAACACCGTTTTTAGATTCTTTACAGGATCATTATCTTTTTTAGCTTTCTCTAAAGCTTCTTTTGAACGATAATTCCCTGGATCAGACATAGAATGCCCCTTGAATCGATGAGTTCGAACTTCTAACACTACAGGACCTTTTTTTTGACGAACTTCGTTTATACGATCCTTAAGACAGCTAAACACTTCTAAAAAATCGTCTCCTTGACAGAAATATCCTGGAATTCCAAAAGAAGCACCCCGAGTATAAAGCATGCCTGAGTTTGCACACCCTCTTTCCACAGAAGTTCCCATAGAATAATAATTATTTTCAATTACGTACAAGATAGGAAGCCCCCAAAGCGCCGCCATATTCATCGACTCAAAAAATTGTCCCTGATTTGTTGCGCCGTCACCTAAACATGCGATACAAATTCCTTCGTCTGCCCGATACTTATGCGCAAAAGCTAACCCGGTTCCTAAAGCAGAAGAAGCCCCTACTATCCCGTGCCCCCCATAAAACCCATGCTCAGGAGAAAAAAGATGCATGGATCCGCCTTTTCCTTTGGAAATTCCACCTTCCATTCCTAACAATTCCAGCATAACTTGCAAAGGATCCGCACCACAAGCCAAAATATGACCGTGACACCGATATGCAGTCACCACACTATCCTTGCTATTATCTCGGACGCACTGCAGCGCAACAGGAAACGCCTCTTGACCTATACAAAGATGGCAAAATCCTCTAATCTTTCCTTGGGTATAAAAATTTGCACACGCTTCTTCAAACCTGCGAATAAACAACATCTTAGAAAAAACTTGCAGAAGCTCTGAAGCGGAAAACAAAAAACTCTTATCATTAGCAATATTATTAGAAAAATTATCAATGTAATTATGTTTCATAACTCTCAAATTTACTGGGGTGCTAGGATTCGAACCTAGGAATGGCGGCACCAAAAGCCGCTGCCTTACCGCTTGGCTACACCCCAAAATCTCTCCCATTGTACTGTGCTTAAAAAAAAATAGCAACCCCCCGTAGAATTTTTTATCTCCTCTTCTTCATAGATTAAAAAAGACAACTGGCCTAATTCAATTCCTTGGTTTTTAGCTAAAGCTATTATATGCATGGATATATCGTGAAAGAGAGTTTCTATACTGCGTCCAAGAGGAGTGCGCCTAAATGCCTTTTTCTGTGCCCATTTTATGTTTAATGGTATTTAGTCTGGGTGAATGGCGAAAAGATAAAGGAGTGTCTCCTGAAGCCTTCAAGACCTTTAGCATGCCTTGGATTTTGTGAAAGGTTGCATTGTCCATGGCTCCCCAACTGCTTTTCAGGAAGTTAGGAGATCAAATCTTGCAGCATCCATGCGGTTGAAACCCAATATTTACAGTTGTTTGAAACAGACTCACGGTCAAAATAACGCCGCCTAAAAGTGCGCCAATCACATTCGTGCAATCCTTTTCACCCCCCAGTCATGGCTGCCAAAGTGCCAATAACCTCGCCAA
This sequence comes from Holospora elegans E1, assembly GCF_000648275.1. Taxonomy (NCBI): domain Bacteria; kingdom Pseudomonadati; phylum Pseudomonadota; class Alphaproteobacteria; order Holosporales; family Holosporaceae; genus Holospora; species Holospora elegans. The sequence goes on from NZ_BAUP01000061.1 coordinate 9,841, forward strand.
TAACCTTTCAAGCCATGAAATGCAAGGCAAGGCGCGTCGTGAGCACATCCGCCCCTATCAATGAAAACGATGGGGCGCCCTTCCTTTTGATGCGCCTTGAATCTTTTGGTAAAAGATGCCTTGCTTTTCGACCTCCACCTTGGGATGACGCGGGCTTTTTTTGTATCTCACGCCGATGCGTTCCAGAGCGCCCAGCATTTCAGCACGTGCTGCGTCGGGAGAGTCTTTCACGTCCTTTTTCAATACCTTTCATGTCTATGCTTGTTGCTGATTTTGTTCCTTTTGTATTGAGAGGCAATTTTCTTCGACCGCCTTATAACGCTTGCGATCCAAACTGTAAAACAACGCCACACCTAGCCAAAGCTTAGTTCTCCTTTCTGATTTCTAACTCTCTATGCCGAAAATCTGCTGAATATAGCATAAATTATTAATTAAAATCATTTTATTTTGCTTTTGCTGTATATTTTACTTTTTATTTTGCTTTAGATACCCCTTAGTTCAGCCGAAAATAGTGAACCAAAAAATTAAAAATTTTGAATGTTCTATTTCTAGATAAGCGCTACTGTTTTTCTAATTGTAGGATCCAATCTCGAAGCTTTGCAGCTTTTTCAAAATCTAAAGATTCTGCTGCTTTGATCATTTCCATCCTTAATGTTTCTATGGAATCCGAACGCTGAACAAAACTTTCTATTTTTTTTTCTGAAACTTTTGGCGTCAAAACTTCTTCTTCCAAAATCGTTTTTGCCATAGAAAATGTTGCTTTTGGAATAATACCGTGTTCTTCATTGTACAAAGCTTGTAAATTTCGTCGCCGATGCGTTTCTTCCAAGGCTTCTTTTAAAGATGGCGTCATAGTATCTGCATAAAGCAAAACTCGTCCTTTCAAATTTCTGGCAGCTCTTCCCATAGTTTGAATAAGAGCAGTTTTTGAACGAAGATACCCTTGTTTATCTGCATCTAAGATGGCAACTAGCTGACATTCTGGAATATCTAGCCCTTCTCTCAACAAATTAATACCAATTAAAATATCAAAAACTCCTTTTCGCAAATCTTGTAAAAGGTGAATTCTTTCCAAAGTATCTACATCAGAATGCATATAACGCACATTAAAGTGTGCTTGCTCTAAATAAGCACACAAATCTTCTGCCATCTTTTTCGTAAGCGTAGTAACTAAAGCCCTTCCTTCATCTTTTTTTACCTCTCTTAAAGCCTTCATCAGATCTTCTATCTGATTATGGGTAGGACGCACTTGGCATACGGGATCTAACAATCCTGTTGGCCGTACTAGCTGTTCAACAACTTCTCCGTGTGCTTGCGTAATTTCCCAAGCTGCTGGGGTAGCAGAAACAAAAATACTAGAAGGGCGCATACGGTCCCATTCATCAAAATGCAAAGGACGATTATCAACGCAAGAAGGTAGTCGAAATCCGTATTCCGCAAGAGTGCGCTTTCGAACACCATCCCCTGCTGACATAGCACGAATTTGAGGAACGCTTACATGACTCTCGTCTACAATAAACAACGCATCCTTTGGAAGGTATTCAAATAATGTAGGGGGGGAGCCCCCGAAGGACGCCCGGTTAAATAACGAGAATAATTTTCAATCCCAGCACATGTTCCCATATGGACAAGACTTTCTAGATCAAAACTCACACGCTCTTGCAACCGTTGAGCTTCTACAAGACGAGATTCTGCTTTAAACTCTTGCAATCGACTTTTTAACTCTTCTTTTATTCCTTGGATGGCTTGAAAAACAGTGGGACCTGGAGCCACATAGTGACTATTGGGAAAAACCAAAATTTTTTCCAATTTCGTAACGCGATCCCCAGTAAGAGCATGAATCTCGTGAATACTTTCTAGCTCTTCGTCAAAAAAAGATAAACTCCAAGCATGATCTTCGTAATGAGAAGGAAAGACATCTACGCGATCCCCCATGACGCGAAACATTCCCCGCTTAAACCCAATATCATTTCGTTTATAATGCATCTGAACAAGCTGCTTTAGAACCTCAGATTGAAGAACGCGTTGCCCTACTTGAAGTTCCATAGCCATTCCTTGATAAGATTCTACTGCTCCCAAGCCATAAATGCAGGATACACTTGCAACAACCACAACATCTTTTCTTTCTAATAACGCCCTGGTGGCGCTATGACGCATGCGCTCTATCTGTTCATTAATAGAAGACTCTTTTTCAATATACGTTCCACTGGATGGAACATAAGCTTCTGGCTGATAATAATCATAATAAGATACAAAATACTCAACTGCGTTTTTGGGAAAAAAACATTTCATTTCCCCATACAGCTGCGCTGCTAAAGTTTTGTTTGGAGCCAAAATTAACGTAGGACGTTGTACCTTAGAGATAACCTGTGCCATGGTAAACGTTTTTCCTGACCCTGTAACTCCAAGCAAAACTTGATCTCTTCTTCCTTCTAAAACTCCTTCTGCTAACGCTTTAATTGCCTGAGGTTGATGTCCAGAAGGCTCAAAAGGTGAAACAATTTCAAAGGGACGCTGAGATTTTTCTATCACCGTATACCCTTTAAACACAGAATGCAAATCGCTCAAAATTTAAAATTCTTCCAATGTACTAAATTGTAATTATAAAGACTTTATAATAAAAATCAAAAAATATTTTTTATCAAAGCAAACACATTTCTATTTATACAATTCAAAAGCGCTATAAGGAATTTTTAAAACATAAAGTTAGCCCTTTTCTCTGCATTTTTCTATAACCAGGAACTTCTCTCTAAGAGATTACCCCCCATTTCCACTTAAATCATTTTTCTTTTTGATCTTCGTTAGGCTTTATTTTTTTTACTAATTTTGGATCTTGAGAAAATGAACTTTCTCCTTCTTCTGCTGCTTCATGATATGGTTCTGGGGGAAATTCATTTGGCTCATGTATTACCGGATGAGGCTCGTTCAATTCATGTATTACCGGTGAGATTTTGTCTAATTCAATACCGGTATTTTCCTTAGATAAAAGATCTTTATTTTGCTCTAAGCAAAGCAAATTATCCAAAGCGCATTCCCCAACTTTTTTTATCAGTGCCATTTGCTGAGTTTGATCCAACATAATTCCTCGTTTTTCTTGAAGTAAAATATGATCCAAATCCAAATTAGTAAGGAAATGAGTGGGTAAATTTAGATTCCTATCATCTTCTTGCTCGCAATGTTCACTATCGGAATTTTCAAGATTACCTCTCGCATCACCAGAAATCAAATTATGAGGCCCAAAAGAAAGTTTCAAAGAAGATTCCCCATCCGAGCCTAACTCATCATCTGAACTCGAATCAGAATTATCTGTCAAACCATTAAAGTTCCAAATATGACCTGAGGCTTGTGCACTATTTTCCATAGAAAAACTTATAATTCCAGAAAAAATAAAACTTATAAAAAACTAATTTTTAATTTTTTTTCAAACATAAAATCAAACCTTTGATTTTCACAGCGCAAAGATAAAGGAAAAGATCAAAAAAGTCAATGCGATTATTTTTTCTGAATTTTTTTATAATAATGTTGTAATATTATAAAAAAACAACAGTTAATAATAATGAAATTTTTAATTAATAAAAAAAAATTATCAAATCTAAGAAGAATATACCTTGTACTATATTTTTTAGGATACATAGAAACTGCTTTTTCTGGAAGTAGCAGCTCTTCTAAAAAACCTGTACCTGTAGTTTTAGACGCAAATGATTTTCACGCAATCTCTGCTTACTGCTTAGATCAACAGGGAAAAATCGAAGAGGTCTCTGAAACGTCTCTAAGATTGGCAAGAGTCCCAACAACCTTTGAATCCAATGGTACGCGATATTTTTCACACAAATTTTACAGAGACCCGGACACAGATCTTGCAAGAGACAACCTAGTAGTTTTTGACTACTGCAAAAATCAAAAAAAAGAAGTAGATTTAGACCATATGTACCTAATGGCACCTACAAAATTTGGGGCAGATCTGAACAAGCAAAAAGCGAGTTTTGATTTTCTTCAACAAAAAAGAAAAGAACATAAAGGAAATCTTTACATTCCTTTAAGCGTTCTTGATAATCAGGGAAATCCGCAACGTCTTCAAGATGATTCTTCAAAAACCTATATTGTATTGAACATTGATAATTCTGGTATTATGTCCAGTGAAAATCTTAAAAAAATCAGCGACATTCGTCTTGATAAACGTTTTCTTGCAGTGGATGCTATGATATCAAAAGCTCAAGAAATTTCTCTTTCGGGAAATAAAATTAGTGTAGAAGGCTTGGGAGCGCAACTTAAAGGAATTCAAGACCTTGGTGATTTGTACACAGCCAATATCTCTGCAGTAAGCATGGCCCTTGGCAGTATTAAACAGTATTCCTATACCTCTTTATCTGAAAATGTTAGAAAAATCATGGAATATTTCCCAAATGCTGAAATAGGAAATGCTAATACAGAAAATACTTATTTACGTCAGATGACAGCGATCTACAATACTAGCCTTGAGCAACTCAGTGCTATTAAATCACAAAAAGATAAAGTCCGTGTACACCTTGATGCAATGAATGAAATTGCAAAAAAAATTCCGGGAGAAGAAGCAAAAAATTTAGATGAATTTATTACTAATCCAAAAAAATACACAATTCCTTTTCGATTGATTTCCGATTCTTTAGGTGGGGATAACGGTTTAGTACGACTATTTTATACCTGCGATCAGTGGGAGGCAGATCTTAAAAATTTAGGAGAAAAAGTTAATCAACTTCAATCAGTTCATGCAAATTTTATTAAAAATACGACCAACAAGATTGATGACTTAAATAAAAGCATTAAGGACTATTCAGATAAAAAAAGAATTTTTGAAAGGTTTTTAGAAAAGGCTATAACGGAAGGGACAGCCGAAACATTTAATACCTTTATTGATGCTCCTTTCAAAGCGTTAGAGGATCAAAATCAAAAAATCAATACTGATTACAGCAAAATTGTGCAATCTATTGAAAAAATACAAAATGTACAAGACCCAAATTTTCAAAGTAAACTCGCTCAAACAAGAAATACACTTAATCTATCTTTGCAAGAAATTCAAAATATTGCCGCCTATCAAAAAACACTCCCCACGTTAATTCAAGATGCGTATAGCAAGATTGTATTCCTAAAAATTAAAAACTTTAAAGATTTAGAAACCGACGCCAACCAAAACATTGTAAAACTGAACGATCTTGTAAAACCAGTTATTGAGGCAATCACAAAAGAAGAAGACGCAAAACCATTGTGGCAAAATGTTCAAGCCCCCATCAACGTTGCTTTGAACCTGCTTGAAAAAATAAAGAAAATTTAAAAATCTTGCTCGCACAAACAAAACCCGAAGATTTGGACTTAAAAAGCTCTATCGTGAATTTAAGTGCATTAATAGATCTTACGTTCAATAATATTAAAAAATAAAAGATCGCGTTTTGGTTAATCAAATAAAACCATTTTATTGGGCTGCCGTAAACTTGGTTTTAAAAATGACTAATAAATTCGAAAACTCAGATTCTTTTCCAGCAGCTTTAAAAGCATACAACGAAAATAAGAATCGAGATGCGTTAATAGAAAAATATCAGAAAATTCTCACAATAAAGAATACTTTAATCCCCCAATTAAACACAAGTTTACAATTATTAAATGATCCCAGCGTTGATCAAAAAGATCAAGAAATAGCTATTTTTAAAAGTAATATTTTCTCTTTAGTTGCTAACGGAGGAACCGATAGTATAAATACCCTATTTGACAAAAATGTGAAAGAAAAAATGCCAACAGAAATTATACCCAAATAAGAATCACGTTATGTATAGGAAAAAAGTTTGGGGAAAGAAAAATAAAAAACGGAAATCAAAAACCAATACAGTATTGCTTTCAGCTAAAAAACAACTCCTCGAGCTTTTTACGTTTTCAGGAACTTGTGAATAAGAACTTCATGTAAAAATACTAACGTTACCGTATAAATTTAGTCTTTCACAAAAATCTTTTTAACTTTTATGAGACTAGACTGTCGTAATATTAACCCTTTGATAAATAATTCTATCGTCCCCCATTAGAGTAAAGATAAAAAAATTTAATATCATATTAAATGATTTAATATGATATAAAAATATTCAAATGAATAAGCCAAAATAAAATCTTATAGGCCCATGTACAGATAAAATTTTTCAAAAAAATAATCCATGATTCACACTTCATTCTATTTCCCATTTTCAGATGTTTTTTTGTATAAAAAACGACAAGAATATTAAACAAATTTTAATTTTTATATTTTAATATATTAAAGTAAGTAAAAAACATTTGTAAAAAATGAAAAATTTTTTTTATTTCTTTGTCTTCTAATTCCTTGCGTGTACGCTGAAGGTGATGAATATCAATCTCCAGAAGATTTGTTACCTAGATATTTTAAAAAAATATTAGAAAATAGAAGCAGATCCACTGCAAAAATAAAATAAAAACATTATTTAATACCCCAAATATCCACAAACTCAATGTAAATGAAATAAAAATATTAAATGAAAAATTAGATAAAACAATTTATAACATTAAAAAAATAGCAAATTTTTTCAACCAAACAGCTGCGGAAGTAAAACAACTAGGCGTTACGTATCCTTTAAGATTTCGTGAGGTTTTCCAAGAACTATTCGTCAAAACAATTGAAGATGTTCTTAAAAGTCCTGACCTATCAGAAACTCCCCTTAAAAACGCTCTAAACGCGTTTAAAGAAAGCGAAATGTTTAAAACTATTCCTGAAAAATTGCTTGCTTCAGAAAATCTTTCACAACACAGATCTTCTCAAAAGTTTGCTAAAAATGATGAGTTATTTTTCTATATGGAAGATCTAGCCTCTATTGCAGAAGAACTGTCTTCTAAGATTTCAACAATTTTTCAAAAAGTAAATAATTGTCATTTTTTTTCAAGTTACGCAAAAAACGTTTTTTTTGAAAAAGGTTCTTTCCCAAAAAGGCTTTCTCCCTCTGAAGAACCCAAATATCAGCTTCAATATTTAAGTGAACAAATTCTTTATATGATGAAAAAAATTGAATCTTATGAAAGATCAGACTTTAAATTTCTTTTAAAAGAAAAAAATTTTGAAACTTGTAAACAAGCTTTTTTGAATGCAATCGTTTCTGTTTGTAAAGAATCCGTACTAGGAAATGAGTCAGGGGGAAGAGATAATTTTTCAAAATTTATTAACATTGTGAACGAAATGTACATCTCTCAAGATGAACGAAAAAAACTTTTAAACTTGCTGCAATCGATTAAAAATCGTATTGATAAATCAATTTCAAGCCCAAGTTTGCCATCCCCCCAATCAGGCAAAATAGGGGTTATGGAAGACGTGAATGAAAATAAGTACGTGACACACTCTTTGGGAATGAACAAAGTTAAAGATTCCACTAAATCAGCAGAAGAAATCGATAAAGAAATAAAAGAAGGAAAATTAGTAGATGTAGTCCCAAGTCACGATTATATAACACAAAATAAAAATTTTGGAAAATACGAAGCAAAACTAACAGGCATGCAAGTTCAGGACCCCGCCTTTGCTCCCCTTCCTCCCCGCATCCAACATCACAATGCAGACCACGAAGTATTAAAAAAGTTTAAGTTTGAGGTAAATGGGCCAATACAATATACTTCTAATTAAACAAATAATTCACTAGCTTCCTTAATTCATTGAAACCTTTAACTAAAGATATTTTTTGTTAGAATTGGTAAAGAAAGTCTTTTAAAAATTTCTAAAAATGATTGTATGAAAGAACCTGTATTCATGAATCAAAAAGTGTGATATAAAAGGCTTGATGG
>NZ_BAUP01000060.1:0-3678 GCF_000648275.1 Holospora elegans E1
TCCTTCAAAGACTTTTTAGAGGTGCCGAAGTTGGCCAATTGATTATCTTTTATACGGATAAAAAAAGGGATCTTGTGGTCAAACAAATAAGTCAAACAAATAAGTGATCCAATCTTTGCCCACAAATTCGCGATCAGCTGAAAAGGAGAGAATTTTATCGAACCCAAAGATTTCCTGAAATTGATTTAATAAGCTGATGCGTGCTAGGGTGTGCGAATTTTTCTGGTGATCAAGCATGCTCCAAAACAAAGGAAATGCAATATTTTCAACTTTAACAGCTAGTACGAGGCAATTGATATTCTGCGTTCCAAACTTCCAATTGGTGCCATCGAGCATTAAATGCATTTTAGGAACTGGCTCCCAAATGCTTGATATTAAGGCTTTTGAGAAGAGTCCAGAATAATTACTTGTCCTTTTAAAAAAACGCCTGACGCGTTCAAGCTTGGATTTTATTGAAGGTGGAGAGTGCATCTTGTGGATCATCGCAGGATGCTGAACCTTTCGCTGATCGATCATACTAAGTACGAAGGTTTTAAAAGTCTCTGCGCGGGAATTGTGAAAAGCTAATATTTTTTTTATCTTGTTTATTAAGGATGAGAGGTTCATTTGCATTAAGCATTGTTGTTTGTTTTTAATAAAATAGTCTATCTTTCGGGTCTTTTAAAGACCCTTCAAAAAAGTGAGGGGGAGTATGAGCTCCAATGATATTTAATGAATCTTGTACTATGAAGGTATTCGAAATTTGGGGGAAACAATGTTTAATAAAGAAGCTGAAGCCAGGCTAGGGGGGGGAGTTATGGATACTTCTGCCTTTCATCGATCACAGAAAACTAAATATTTAATTAAATCTGTTGGGTGGGAGGCACCCCGGATCTAAATCCAATTGAAAAATTCTTGGCCAATATGAAACGATGTATTAGATCCCAAATTAATGCGTTTGATAAACTTTATGAAGCTTTTTCTTCATTCTTCCAAATCCCATCTTCAGGCTAAATGACTGTATTAGAGAATCACCAAGATAACGCCAAAAAAAATTAAAAATAAGAAAAAGATCAAAAATACCAATAATAAACAAAATTTATTTTATTCAGGAAAAAAGAAGCAGCTTTCTATAAAAACACAAGACAAGGTATATGTGCGGCATTTTCAAAGGGGTAAGCGTCACGATTTTAGAGAATTTAAAGAATCCAAAATAAAGGTTCATCGAGAAAAAAATCTGCATCGTACTCCTGCATTACCAAAGAAAAAAAGATAAAAATAAAAATTTTAAAGTGAAGAGAGGTGAATGAAAAAGTTATTGGAGCTCTTAAACGATTTAAACTCATCGTTTCAGAAATAGAAGAAAAAGATCTGGATCTAGACTTTAATCTTATTTCTTCTAATTATGCTATGGAGTTAGCTAAACTATAGTTTACGAAGAAGTCTAATGTAAATTGCTTCTTCAAATACACTTGATGTTAGGAAAATCAGGAATTTTTATTCTCTACTACCTGTACGAGCGCTTTTATATACAATAATAAAAAAAATCTATCCTTCATAAACAAAAATCTTTATTTAGAAAATTTTCCAAACATTTTTTTCATTTCTCCAAAACGTGTCAACAGCTGATTAACGTCTTGAACTGTGGTTCCGCTTCCCCTTGCGATACGTTTTTTTCGAGAGGCATCAAGTATCTTGGGGTCCTTTCTTTCTTTAACAGTCATGGACGACAAAATCGCTTTCTCTTTTTTAAAAGAAGTGTCTTTATTTTGCAAAGACTCTAGAATTGCCCCCATTCCTGGGATTAATTTTAGTATAGAGGATAACCCCCCCATTTTTTGCATTGCGTCCATCTGAACAATAAGATCATCCAAAGTAAATATTCCTTTTTGAATACGACTTAGTTGCTGAGCGTGGGTTTCATGGGAAAGAAGTTGCGTGGTTTTGTGCACAAGTTCTGCGATATCTCCTTGATCTAATATACGATTGACTATACGCTTTGCGTCCCATTGCATAAAGTCTTGAGGTTTTTCACCGGTTCCTAAAAATTTTATGGGAAGGTCCAACAACGACTTTAAAGATAAAATTACTCCAGCTTTATGATTAGCATCTAATTTCGACAACGCTATTCCGTTAAGCGTTAATTTAGAAAAAGATTTTGAAACCTCTGTGATGCTTTGCCCTATTAAACTGTCACAAACCAGTAAGTTTTCTTTTGCGCGAATAATGCTTTGCAGTTGAACTAACTCTTCCATCAGCTCTTTATCCACGTGCAAACGTCCTGCGGTGTCAAAAATGATGTGATCATAGAAAGGCGTTTTAGATAGCGCGCGTTTTGCAGTGGTGTAAACATCTTCTTCTACAACAGGAAGGACGTCTACACCAATGCTATTTCCTATTACTGCAAGTTGGGACTGAGCTGCGGGACGATAAGGGTCGAGAGAAACAAGAAGTGTTGAAATATTCTGAGCTTTAAACATAAAGGCTAATTTTCCACATAAGGTTGTTTTTCCACTTCCTTGCAACCCCATAACCAGAATAGAAGACCTTCTGGCCCAGTGAACTGGATCATTATTTACCAAGGCAAGCATTTCATCGTACACAATCTTACTGATGAGCTGGTCTGGATACAATGACTTTACAAGGTTTCTGCCTAACGCCTGGTCTTGAACTTTTTGTAAAAACGTCTTAATAACTGGAAGCGCTACATCTGCTTCTAGTAAAGCAATCCTAATTTCCCTTAACGCTTTATCTATATCTTTTTGTGTGACAACAGAGCCATTTCCGATGCGTTGTACTGCATTACGCACAGAAACTCCTAAACGTCCAAACATCTCTTGGGTATCGATCAATAAAATCCTGTTCAGTCTACCTTAATTTGCTTTAAAAATCAAATGAAATAAAAAGAGATTTGGATTTGCGTAAAAAAGTTTCTAAAAAATTTTTGCAATAACAAACAATGTGGAAAAATTTTCACAAGGTGTGCCTGAAAAAGACAAGCTCCAAGCCCTTGTTTTATACGCAAGCGGCCTTTCAATGAACCAAATTGCTCAGCTTTTTGGTGTCAGCGCCACCGCTATTTTGAAGTGGGGCAAGCACCTTAGGATTAAGGCTATGCGCCAAAATTGAGCCATCTCCAGAAGACAAAGGTATTGTCATAGAAGTCGATAAATTTTGGTATTATTAAAAAAAAAGAAGCAAGAAATTTGGATTTTTAAAGCCTATGATCGTGCTGGAAAAGGGCTCTTCTATTGGGAATTTGGTGATCACACGAGGAAAACATTCAAACGAGTTTTTGAACGATTAAAAAAATGGAAAATTTTATTTTATTGCGGAAATCATTGGGAAGGTTTTAATAAAATTATTTCAAGCCCTTGCCTCTTTCAGGGAAAAGATAAAACCTTTTCCATTGAACAAAATTAATGCTCGACATCGCCATTAGTTTGCAATATTTTGCCCCCCTTGCAAACATACGATCACTTGAAATTCTGGAGGGAACACTGCATATTTTTTCGGAACTTCGCGTTAATAAAACTTTGAAAATTAATCGTGCTGTATTTGGTTGAAAGCCTTGGTTTTTTTAAAAAATATTAAAAACCTATTTGTACTTGTTAAATGTAAAATTTTAAATTCTTATTACATTGATACACCTGAAAAATCAAAAAGTTTTTGACAAAAATATTTAATAGAGGTGAAATA
>NZ_BAUP01000059.1:0-14108 GCF_000648275.1 Holospora elegans E1
CGTCCACGAACTCTTCTTTGAAAAGCACAGAAAGATTACACTCTTCTTCATTTTTTATTTGCTCAATTTTTAATCGTTCAAATCTTACATTTTGCTTTTCTAGTGTTTTTTCCCCCTTAGGCAGAGAAACCAAAATGGGCCCTTCGCAAGATCTGCACAATTCATCATCCTCTTGTTCGAATTTATTATTTTGTTTTTCTATTTTTTCTGATTCTTCAAATAAAAAAGTAGGAAAAACTATTTCAGAAAAGAAAACCTGAGTGTTTGCTCTTAAAGTATCCCTGCATTCAAATCGAGCCTTTTGCTCTTCTAATTTTTCTGATAAAAAAGGCGAGAAAAAATTTTCAGAAAAACAAATTTCACTTTCTTTTTTTGAATCATCTGAAATGCTAGGCTCAGAAAGGGGTAACAAAATTTCTTCGGAAGACTGAAGAGCTCTGTGATCAGATTGAACGTCAGAACAATCTAAAGGTAGCAATAGAGAATTTTCGTTTTCAAAACTAAAGCTAGACAAACTATCGTTTTTTCCGAACAAAAAATCTTTTGAAAAAAAGCAACAAAATCCGAAAAAAACATATTTAGAAAAAAGAATAAGCTTCAAACCATACCTCTTAAAATAAAATTAATTTTTGCTTAATAAAGATAAGCGAACATACAGTAAAAGTCAATAAAAACTTTAACATTTTAAATTCTCTGATTCCATTAATAACTACTAAAAAATAATACTACAAAAATAAGAAGCTTTTAACTAAAGATCTTTTTTTTAGAAATTGGTAAAGGAAGTCTTTTAAAAGTCTCTAAAAATGATTGTGTAAAATTTGTGAATGTTAAGATCGCTTTAAAAGCGGTTTTGTTGGGGGGAAGCGGCACAAATGTAAAAACTGTGAAAAAAATTTCAAGAGGTGTGCCCGAGAAAGACAAGCTACAAGCCCTCGTTTTATACGTAAGCGGTCTTTCAATGAAGCGAATTGCTCAGCTTTTTGGTGTCAGCGCCACCGCTGTTTTGAAGTGGGCGGGCACCTTATAATCAAGGATATGCGCCAAAATTGAGCTATACCCAGAAGACAACGGTATTGTCATGGAAGTCGATGAATTTTAGCATTATTTAAAAAAAGAAGCAAAAATTTGGATTTTTAAAGCTTGGATTTTTAAAGTCTAGGATCATGCTGGAAAACGGATTATCGATTGGGAATTTGGTGATCGCTTGAGTCAAACATTCAAGCGACTTTTTGAACGATTAAAAAAATAGAAAATTTTATTTTATTGCGCAGATCAGCGCAGATCATTAGGCAGGTTTTAACAAAATTATAGTAATTTAGTTTAAATTAGATATTTTGAAGAACCACGGAATAGCATCAAACAGAGCGTTGAAATTTAGTTATATTGTCCACCTCTTCATATTAGTCCGGAATTTCTCTATTGGATTCAAATCAGGAGAGTAAGGAGATACAAAAATTATACTGCACTTTACAAATCCTATTCATTCTCTACTTCTCTTGGATATGAAAAGAAGCATTGTCCATATAACACCTTGGCCAGGCTTTAGTTCCTTGATCAGAAAAAATTCTACCCAAGCTTGGAATACTATGTGTCGCAAGATCCGTTAAACTCCATTAGCACTATCGGCGTGTTATTAACCAAACCGGCAATAGTATTTGTTCTTTGATTCCACTTTTTTACCAACCAACTTTTCACTTTTTCTGCCCCAGTTTTTGTCTTTGCACATAGCCTATCAATGCCGTTTTTATCAATATATACAAGATTTGGAACGCTATATCTTTGATCGATTCTTGATACTGACTTCGCCTTTCTTGGCTTGCTTCTAAGTGCGAAAAGTCTTTTTTTTAAGCTATAGCCTAATCTTTTTAACCAGTAACTGATTGTGCCCCCAAATTTTTGAGCAGCTTTTTTCAAGATCATATCTTGGTTTTCTTTCATGAACTTTTCAAGCTTCTCTAACTCAATCTTTTTTTCTGAGCCACCACACCTCTTAGGAAAATAACCGCCTTCTTTTCTGTATTTTCTATACCAATTTTCTATCCCACCTTCCTATCGCTGATACTCTTATTTTAATGGTTGCGATGCTTCAATATGCCCACTCACCTCATCTAAATATTTATTATCTTTTGTCTTAAATCGTTGCTGTAGCTCTTTGTCATTTTCCTTTACGTTTTAAGAAAAAAAATTACACCTAATTCAACCTAAATTACTATATTCCAATCAACCGCCTCTTTCAGGGAAAATATTAAACGTTTTTAATTGAACAAAATAACGGTCAACACCGCAATTGGTTTGCAAGATTTCGCCCCCCCCCTTTCAAACACACGATCTCTTGAAATGCTAGAGGCAACACTGCGTATTTTTTCGGCACTTCACGTTAATAAAACTTTGAAAATTAATCATGCTATCTTTTGTTAAAAGTCTCAAGCAAAAAACCATAGCGTTTCCTAAATATCATTAAAAAAAATTGAACGGTTAAATTATTAATATGAATAACCAGCTAATTGGAATTGGTTAATACTTCTAGATAATTTTTAATCTTTTTCTTCACCCTATAAGGATTTCTCTTTTTCCAGAATGATTAGGAGCAGAAATAATTCCATCTTTTTCCATCTGCTCTATTATACGGGCGGCGCGATTATATCCGATTTGTAATTGACGTTGGATATAACTCGTAGAAACCTTTCTATCTTGACGCACAATAGCAACAGCTTTTTGATACAATGCATCGTGTTGAGAAGGTAAATCACATGTTATCGTATCATCCTCTTGAATTTCCATATTAATGTATTCCGGCACGCCTCTTGTTTTTAAAAAATTTACAATTTTCTCAATTTCCTCATCGCTTACGAAAGGACCATGTATGCGCATAACACGTCCTGCAGAAGCCATGTACAACATATCTCCTTGACCTAAAAGACTTTCTGCTCCTTGCTCTCCTAAAATAGTGCGGCTATCAATTTTTGAACTGACCTGAAAACTAAGTCGAGTTGGAAAATTAGCTTTAATTGTACCGGTAATCACGTCCACCGATGGGCGCTGTGTTGCCATAATTAAGTGGATCCCTGCGGCACGCGCCATTTGTGCCAATCTTTGAATCAAGACTTCTAGCTCTTTTCCCGCCACCAACATCAAATCCGCCATTTCATCAACGATAATAACGATATACGGAAGGAATTCTGTATCAAAAACTTGTTGCTGAAAACAGGGACGATTTTCAGCATCAAACCCCAATTGAACCTCTCTCATCAGAGGTTGATTCTCTTTTCTTGCTTCTTGAACCTTTTGATTATACCCTGTAATATTTCTTACCCCTAATTGAGACATTTTTCTATACCGAAGCTCCATTTCCTGGACCGCCCATTTTAGTGCCTCTAGTGCTTTTTTATGATCCGTAATAACTGGAGCAATCAAATGTGGAATCTCATCATAAACTGTAAGATCAATAATCTTTGGATCAATGAGCAACAATTTACATTGTTTTGGAGAAAGTCTATACAATAAAGATAGAATCATACTGCTGATCCCTACAGATTTTCCTGAACCCGTTGTGCCTGCCACTAGCAAATGCGGCATCCTGGCCAAATCTACAATAACAGGTTGCCCTGCTATGTCTTGCCCCAGTGCCAGCCCTAGCTGTCCTTGAAAATCTGTATACAAAGGACTGTTTAACAAATCATGAAGATAAACCATATGACGGTGCACGTTAGATAACTCAATCCCCATTAAATTTTTTCCAGGAATTAACGCTACCCGAGCAGAAAGTACACTCATAGAGCGCGCAATATCATCAGATAAGCTAATAATACGAGAAGATTTAACACCCGGCGCAGGCTCTAAATCGTACAACGTAACCACCGGGCCCGGCCTTGCGTTAACTATTTTTCCCTTTATTCCAAATTCTTCTAAAACTACTTGTAATCGATCTATAGCGCTTTGAGTAATTTCTGTTTTAATCCCCCCTTTTCCTGGATTTCGCGTCAAAAGCTCTAAGGGGGGCAACGCAGTATCTGGATTGTTAAGGTAGACATTATTCTTACCTATTTCTTCTTTCGTATTCGAAGAGCGAAAAATTTTAGATTTTTTCTGAACCAATGGCACACAGTCTACCTCAGCTTTTTGAACAGAAGATTCTGCTTTTTCAAAATTTTGATCTTGAGTATTGCCCCTAAAAAAAGAGAACTTTTTTATATATTTCTTAAGAAAAGAAAATTTTATGAATAACGCTGCAGCACATACAACCGCATAGCCTAAAATTCCCGCTCCAACCCAAAAAGAAACTTTTCCCTCTTTTATCCACGCACCAATACCGCAAGGATATATCCTAAAGGATGCACTAATTTCTTTCCCTAGTAACGCCAAAAAGAAAGAAATAAAAATACTAAATAAAAACCCCCACCTTACCCAAAACCAGAAAGAAGTACTTAGCGCAATACTAACAAAAATTCCAAACCCTGAAAGAACCCAAATCCAGGCTCCCAAACCAAAAAACTGAAAAAACAAGTCAGCAACACAGGCACCCCAAATCCCCATTAAATTGTCTGGAACACCTCGAACACAAACATTCCAACTGGGATCATGAGGTGAATAAGATAAAAAACTTACTAACAAAAAAAAATCAAAAGCAAGAATTAACAAAGCAATCCCGTCTTTTAGTGCGCGCATAAAAGTGGAAAAAAAACTTGAAATTTTCCAAAACGCCATAAAACGATACTATGTACTCGATTATAAATCTGAAGAAACTTTTAATTTTTTCATAAGAGCGCGCTTTAATGGATGAAGCTCTTCATGAAGGCGACGTCTAGTCTTTTTCTGAAGATAAGCATCCAACCCTCCATATTTATCTAAAGTGCGCAACCCGCGGGCAGAAACCATAAACATTACTGTCTTCCCTAATATCTTACTTTTTAAACGAATTTTTCTTGCATTAGGTAAGAAAAAATGATTTGTCTTATTATTGGCATGACTTACTAAGTTTCCTCTAAGCGCTTTTTTACCTGTAATAACACAACACCTTGACATAATAACAACTCAAAAAACCTTGGTAGTTAAGGATAAACTAGATTTTTCTTATATGCAAGACCCCGAGATCAGAAAAGGCTATTTTATTTTAGTGAATCCATTAATCCAGAAAAACACCTTCTATTTTTTTGTTTGCGCAAAGCAAACACATATCTTAACCTGAATTTTTTATTAATAAAAAACACTTTTTTGTAACTGTTCACAAAAAAAGTCAGCCACAGGAAATCAAAGTATGACGCAACGTACCATCAATTAATCCCAAAAGCGACTGAGGAGACAAAATAGAAAATACACAAATCTTCTTTTGAAATTCTTGCGCCAGCGTAAAAGCAGTAAAATCCATAACCTTCCATCTGTTTTGTATAGCTTGAGTATAAGTAATACAAGACAAAAAGCGTGCATCTTTATGGTACTTGGGGTCTGCATCATACACCCCTTCTACCGAACTTCCCTTCAAAATCACTGAACAATCTATTTCACAGGCTCGTAACACACTAGTGGTATCTGTCGTAACATGACCTATTCCACTTCCCCCAACACAAATAACGACTTTTTCGTTACTTAATGCAAAACGCGCAACACGGGGGTCGTACGCTTCACCTATACCACTGCATACACCGCAAGATAAAAGACAACTGGGCACCCCAAGATGTTCTAACATTTCGTGCAGCGCAAGCCCATTCATCCCAGTTGCCAGCATACCAATACGATCTGCAGTGCTGCGATGACACCAGGATGCATTTCCGCCTCGAAAAAAATTTCCTCCTCCCACCACGATTGTCCATCGATATTGAGATAATTTTTTAATCTGCAAACAGATTGATTTTAAAGTCTCGGGAACAATCCCCCCACTCTCTCCTGTAGAAGTTCTTCCTAAAACCTCCCCTGAAAGCTTTAATAAGAGGCGTTCTCCCGGTTGAAACATCAAGCATCAGCCCCCAAAACAAATCTCAGAAAGCTGGAAATACGAATAGATTTTCCGTGCTCTTTTTCTAGCTCTTGAATCTGAACTTTCACAGAACGAGAAAGATCTTTTACGAATTTTTGTTCTTCCAAAACCGTTTCCTCCAAAAAGCTCTTAACACGTCCACTAATCATTTTCTCAATGATCGGCGCAGGCTTATTGCTGTCTTTTAATTGATCTCGATAAATGGATTCCTCTCTTGCAATATCCTCTTTTGGAACGTCATCAACAGATTTATACAGTGGAGATGATGCAACAACATGCATCGCTATACCTTCTCCCAAAGGTTTCAAAATCTCCTCGGGCAGTTCAGAATCTAACGCAACCAAAGCCCCAATAGGCCCCATATTTGGACACGATTCCCAGTGCACATAAGAACACACAACCCCTGGATTAGTTTCTAAGACGCCCAACCTTGAACATCGAATATGCTCTCCCAATACGCCACTTTGCTCAAGAATCCGCTCTTGCACATTCAACGCTTCATGTGCTAAAAACGCTTCAAGAGAAGCAACTTGGTGATCTGCAACGTCTTTTAACAAAGCCGTAACAAACTCTTGAAACCTTTCATTTCGAGCAACAAAATCCGTTTCACAATTCAATTCCAAAAGAGCACCAAAACCACCTTTTGCATAAGAAGTAATCAACCCTTTGGCAGTTTTGCGATCTTGCTTCTTTACAGCCTTAGCAATACCTTCTTTTCTTAGCCATAACTTTGCTTCCTCGATATCACCTTTGCAGGCTTCTAACGCCTTGTGACAATCAGAAACTCCAGCGCCTGTTTCTGCGCGTAACTGTTTTACTGTATTTATATTAGTGCTCATGCCATGCTCCTAACGAAAAGTTGTTTATTTTTTTTGAGATAGGGAATTTTGTGAAGGGGGAGGAACCTGTTCTTCGACCTTAGGAACCAAAACTTCAGACTCCACTTGCTTAAACCGCTCAGTTAGCTGTGTCAACAATTGCTCATCAAATCCAGGCTTTCCAACCCGCGCGGATTTCAAAGACTTTCCAGATTTTTCCATTTCAGACTGTAATCCCGCCAGTACAGCATCACAAACCCTTGAGCAATACAATTCTACCGCACCAGAAGAATCATCATTTCCAGGAACAATATAGTCAATCCCTTCAGGATCTGCGTTAGTGTCTACAATAGCTACGATGGGAATGTTAAGCTTTTGAGCTTCTTTCACTGCGATACGCTCTTCTACAACGTCTACAACAAAAATAACATCGGGCAGAGCACCCATTTCTTTTATGCCACCAAGCTTTCTTTCCAGACCATCTCGTAACCGCGTTAACTGAAGTTGCTCTTTTTTTACATAATTAACAATTTCTGGCGACGCCAATTTTTCTTCTAACTCTTTCAAGCGCCTAATAGAAGCAGAAACAGTTTTCCAATTGGTAAGCATTCCCCCTGTCCAGCGATGATCAACATAATATTGGCCGCATTTTTGTGCGTAAGTTTTTATCAACTCTCTGGCATGAGGCTTTGTCCCCACAAATAGAATTCTTCCCCCCTGTTCTGCAATAGTGTAAATCGCCATAAGGGCTCGCTCAAAAAGTGCACGAGTCTTTACAAGATCAATAATATGAACACCATCATGTTTTTTATAAATGTAAGGCGCCATCTTAGGATTTCCGCGACAAGCTTTATGCCCTAAATACACAGATCGCTGAATTAAATCTTGAGGACATAATGCCTCAGGTTTATACGTCATTTCTACTTCCTCTTCCAGTTACACCCAAAACAAAGCTTCGTACGAAACCGCACACTGGAAATACGTGCTTTGCTGTAGAGATTACCACCACATTACATACTTATTGTATCAAAAACTTATAATTTTTCAACACATTGCCCCAAAATAAAATACGTTCTAGTGCCTATTTCTTAATACAACAAAAAATGCTTTAAAAAAAATCGAAGATTGTAACAAAAGATAGCATGATTAAAATACAAATTGTTACCTCCAGTATTTCAAGTTATCGTGTGTTTGCAAGGAATTTTCGACGAAATTTTACAAACCAATGACGGTGTGGAGCGTTATTTTATTCAAGAGAAAATGTTTTATCTTTTCCCCGAAAGAGGCGTTTACTTGGAATAATTTTATTAAAACTTTCCAATAACTCTCTGCAATAAAATAAAATTTTTCATTTTTTTAATCGTTCAAAAAGTCGTTTGAATGTTTGACCCGAGTGATCACCAAATTCCCAATCGATGAGCCCAGCACGATCATAGACTTTAGAAATCCAAGCTTTAGAAATCCAAGCTTTAAAAATCCAATTTTTTTGCTTCTTTTTTTAAATAACGCCAAAATTCATCGACTTCCTTAAAAATACCTTTGCCTTTTGGGAAGGGGGTAACTTTGGCGCGCAGCCTTGATCCTAAGGTGCCCGCCCCCTTCAAAACAGAGGTGGCGCTGACACTAAAATGCTGAGCAATTCGGTTCATTGAAAGGCCGCTTGCGTATAAAACGAAGGCTTTGAGCTTGTATTTCTCGGGCACACCTCGTGAAATTTTTCCCACATTTTTAGAACCTATATTAATGATTTGCTAGCCTTCTTAATAGGATCATGGAATGGGCTGTAATTATGTTTTCAGCAGTCGCTAGGGCAATTTCATAATCTTTAGATACCCTTTGCAAATGATTTAGCCATGCAAATGTTCTTTCGACAATCCAACGCTTTGAAAGTATGGTCTATCCTTGAGATATACGCTTTGAGATTGCTATAGTTTTATTCAATAGAGTTCTCACAAATTCCTCCATGGGTTTTCTATATCCAGTATCTGCACACACTCCTTTTAAATGTAGGATATTTACGCTTTCTCAAAAACTCTGCACCCACCACCTGTGTCATTGGCCTTATGAACCGTGGTGATATGGAGCAGATTGCCTTGCCTATCAACACCACTATGCCGTTTACGTCCTTTTATCTTTTTTCCCCCATCTATACCTATTTTTTCTGAGGCACCTGTGGGGTTAACACTTCGTGAATGATGCTATAGCTGGGATTCTCACTCTTTTCATACTTAATTCGGTTTGTCTTAACAAGTTCATGCATCACTTATCACTTTTTTCTATACCTCCTTAATCCTAAATTGTCTATAAAACGAATGTATCGTCGAATATGGTAAAAAATCTTTTGGTAGCATGAGCCATTGATAACCGCTCTTAATTATATAAAATACTGCATTACCCCCCTCTTTTTTTGTATTTGCTTTTATTGCCGCTATCAAAATGATGCTTTGTCACATCCCTCTCTCTTTTAAATCGCTTGGATAATTCATCTTCTACTCCTTCAAGCCTTTTATATCACACTTTTTTATTCATGAATACAGGTTCTTATATTTGTACCGCTGAACCCATCGAGCAAAACCGCTTTTAAAGCAATCAGAACATTCACAAAATTTACACACAATTCTTTTTAGAGAGTTTTTAAATACCTCTTTTACCAATTCTAACAAAAAAGATCTTTAGTTAAAATATTCAAAAATCAAAATGAATTATAAAAAAATAAAAAAACTGGTTAAATATACAATAACCAATTCAAATACTCAAGAAAATAAATAAAAATTATTTTTTTTATAGGTTTTGTACTTTTTTAACAAAACAGTGATAGAATTTTTTTGAAGTATGAAAAAGGAAAAAAAATGAACAAAACACTATTTTTACTTTCTACGTTGGTAATCGGTGGAAGCGCCTTTGCTGAGGGAGAAGGATGTTGCGCAAAAGAAGGATGTTGTACAAAAATTATTTATCCTACCGCTTGTTGTGCACCAACCCAAATTCAGTATGAACAGCACAGCATTCCCTTGACGACATGTTCATCATGTTCTTCTTGCTGCAATTAATGAAAAAATAAAAATTTTAAAATAGAAAAATTTATTAAAAATTAAAAAAGGAGAAAAATCATGAAAAAATATCTATTGGCATTAGCAATATTTACTTCTAGTATAGGTGTTGCAGAAAACAAGCAGTGCTGCGGATCTCAAATTATTACTTCTGTCAGCCCCTGCGGTGTGTGCAGTAAGAAAGAAATAAGCGTATGCGTCCCAGAATGCACTTCGTGCTGTTCAAGCTGTTGCGACAATTAATTTGAACCTACAATTTAATGTAGAAGCTAAATTATAAAAATTAAATAACGTAAAAGCGCGGTTCTATCTTTCCAGAATCTTGAACGATATTTTCTAGCACGCCTGTAGTACACAAAGCAAGCATTTAAAGAAAGAACGCGCAAACTTACCGTGTGTATTCAAAAGTCAGTCAACTGAAGAGTTTTCCGGAAGAGAGTTTTCCTCCTTCCATGCCTTAATCTTTTGATGATGCCCAGAGCGTAACACCTCTGGAACTTTTCTTCCCATCCAAAGCTCAGGATAAGTATACTGAGGGTGCTCTAGAGCATTGTTTTGAAAACTTTCATACACCAAAGATTCTGAATTTCCTAAAACACCTGGTAAACACCGCACACATCCGTCGATAAACATCATGGCAGGAAGTTCGCCTCCTGAAACAACAAAATTTCCAATGCATTTTTGCTGAAAATTCCAAAATTCCAGAACCCTTTCATCAACTCCTTCGTATCTACCGCAAAGTATAATAAGATAAGGGCACGACACATACCCTTCTATATCCGTTTGACGCATCGTCGCCCCTCTTGGAGAAAGGTACACCAATTGTGGCGTGTGTACATCAAGACTGTGCGCATAAAGAACCGCTTCATGAACAACATCAGCCCTTAGCAACATGCCAGCCCCACCACCATAGCAAGAACGATCAACACTTTTATGCTTTCCTACGCCAAATTCTCTAAGCTCAATAAGATCTAAACGCCAAAGATTTTCTTTCAAGGCACGCCCCAAAATTGAAACCTTCAATGAAGAAAACATTTCAGGAAATAACGTAATAACGGAAATATGCATTAATTCTTAAATCCTGTGTAAAACTTTTGCCCGCACTGCCAGTTTAAAATATTTTAAGAGATTTTCAAAATTTCCCCCTAAAAAAAAGTATCGCCCTGCCCCCTAAACTTATCGTTTTGCACGCTCTACATAGCTGCAATCTTCTGTATTAACAATGATCTGCATCCCCTTTTCTATGTGTTGAGGAACCATCGTATTTAATCCATTACTCAACGTTGCAGGCTTATAAGAAGAGGTAGCAGTTTGCCCCTTTAAAGACGGTTCGCATTCTAAAACCTCTAAGGTGACTTGAGAAGGGAATTTGACCAAAATAACCCTTCCTTCATACAAAACTCCGTTCAATATCATTCCATCTTCTAGAAATGCAGGATTGGCGTTAAATTCTTTTTCGGTAACAGAAAATTGCTCATACGTTTCTTGATGGCTTAATACATAAGCGTTACGCTCTTTATACAAGAACTGCATAGAAATCTCTTCAAGATGAGCGCGTTCCACATTTTCATTAGACCGAAACCGCTCTGAGCGTTTGTTTCCCTCTTCTAAGGATTTCATTTCCGCTTGAATATAAGCCCCCCCCTTACCCGGCTGAGTATGCTGAGTACGCGTGACAAGCCACAGCTTATTCTGAAGTACAATAATATTTCCGTTTCTCAGTTCGTTTGCCTCAATTTTCATTCTTCCTCTCCTTGCTATAATCAAAATTTTTTCTCTTATTACTGTACAACCCTTAAACGCTTGTGATCAATCCCCTTTCTTTTTTCTACTGTACTTGTCTAAATATTTTTTATTCAATCCTTATTTTAAAATCCGTATTTTTTTAAAAAATGAATGCGCTGTATTCTAAAGGCAATGCAAAAATAGGACAAGGCACACCAGAATGACACAATATTCCTCCAGAAATGTTTGGCATAGAGGCACACGCCAATCGCTGTACGTATTTTGGTAATACAGGAACCTTTGGCAATAACGCAGTGTACAAATTTTTTCCATAAGCTATTGCAGAAACTGGACCTTTTGTTGGGTGAAAAAACAAAAAACGCTGATCCCAAATCCAAGGCCCCTTTGACAGGTGTTTAGGGGGCTCTTCAGGAATAACCCTTCCCCATTCTCTAAAACAATACAAAACTTCTGGAGTATTGATTCCAACACACCCCCCCAACGTAAAAACAATCGAAGAAGAGTTTTGACCGTCCATGTTCAAAACTCGTCTCCACGCATGACACAGAGATTCCTGCCTTAAAGGAGAAGCCCTGGGAACAATGCCACATATCCACTGAGACAACACTCGAGCCCCCTGTAAAACAGGAAGCTGAAAGCAAGAAGAAGATTTAAAAATCCCATACCCCCCCGCAACAGAAACAAAGTTTACTTTTTCAGCCCATTTTAAACTTTCATAATTTCTTTTCACCGCAAGCGCCAAAATTGTCTTCCAAAACATCTGACGCTCTTCATAAGAAAAACTTTTAATAACACAACGTGCTTTCCAACGCTGAAATTCAGGAGACCGATTAGACGGATCTTCAATCCAAGGGTGCCGTATGTGCTTTAGTATACGATACATGCACTGTTTCGGCCAAGCCAATAAGGGGCGCACAACATGAACATCCCATTGGATACGGTGACTTGATATCCCAGCGCACCCTCTCCAATCACTTAAAGCTTGACGACGCATCCACACTGTTTCCAATACATCATCTTGATGATGTGCTAACATTAATAATGAAATTTGATGCGCATGGCACGCCAAAAAAAGCTCTTTGTAGCGCGCTTTTCTCCAACGCGCTTGCCCATTGCCAATATTTTTCTGGCAACACAAAACGTATGAAGGCACCCCCCAAGATCGCAGCCAAGAAGAAACCCGCAAAGCCTCCACAGAAGATTCGCTTCGCACGCCATGATCTACTATAAAGGCTACCAGAAGAAGATCAGGACAATGTAAAGATTTCCACCGCATAAGTAAATACGTCAGCGCAAGACTATCTACTCCGCCAGAAACCCCAACGGCAATACTTTTTGGAATATTTTTACGAAAATAGCTCGAAAGCAAATCAAAAAAACACTCTTCAAGCAACTCAGCAGAAGCTGAACATAAATACTGGTCAGTGCAATCCGGTAGAACCAAATCCCCCTTCTCCGCGTTGTGTAGGAGACAAACTCTCTACCCATTCAAAACGCGCCTGAACAACGGGCGCCATCACTGCTTGTGCAATACGCATTCCCTTTTCGATCGTGAAAGGAACTGATCCAAAATGAACCAAAATAACCTGTATTTCCCCACGAAAATCCCCGTCAATCGTTCCAGGAGCATTCAACACCACAATTCCATGACGTGCAGCCAACCCGGAACGAGAACGAATTTGTATCTCCCACCCTTCGGGAGGCGCCAAAGCAATCCCTGTGGGAACAGTAATGATTTGCCCTGGATGAAACTCACACTGGATCCTAGAGCGCACATCAAAAGCAGAACTTCCTGAAGTTGCATACCCAATATCTGAGAGTTCTGGGTCTAAACGCTGAACATAAAGTGTAGGAGATACCATAAAACTAATTACACAAAATCCTGAAAAAATTATAATTTCTTTTTAAAATTAATGCAAGAAAAATAACAACTTATCAAAAATCAATAATATTTTTTCATGCTATAGCCAGGACCATAAAAAACAGTCACTCCTTATACCGATTCCCATTTCTATAGTAACTTAGGTTGAATTGGATGTTTTAAAGAACCACGAAATAGCGTCGAATAGAGCGTTGAAAATTGATGTTTGATCCCATAGAATTATGGAGTATATTATGAAGACAATAATGAAGACAATAATTCATGGAGGAAAAGTTTATGAGACAAGTATTACACGCAAATGCCAGACCGACTGAGGTACTCCGTAGAGAGATCCAATAGGGAAGAGAGCATAGAAAAAGCGGCTATACTATTTAATGTTAATCCAAAAACAATTATCAAATGGAAGAATCGAGAAGATACAAAAGATCTCCCTATCGGTCTTAAAAAGATCAAATCTACTGTGCTTTCAGAGTCTGAAGAAGAAGCAAGTGTTGCATTCAAGAGGATGAAGTATTATATAGCTTACAAGAAACTATTCCACATTTAAGCCAATCAAGTCTTCATCGTTGCTTAAGGCGTCATGGCTGCTCTGTATTGCCTAAAAAATAAATATCTACTTTTGCTGATAAAAAGAAATTCAA
>NZ_BAUP01000058.1:0-6175 GCF_000648275.1 Holospora elegans E1
AGTACGAGGCAATTGATATTCTGCGTTTCAAACTTCCAATTGGTGCCATCGAGCATTAAATGCATTTTAGGAACTGGCTCCCAAATGCTTGATATCAAGGCTTTTGAGAAGAGTCCAGAATCAATTACTTGTCCTTTTAAAAAAACGCCTGACGCGTTCAAGCTTGGATTTTATTGAAGGTGGAGAGTGCATCTTGTGGATCAGCGCAAGATGCTGAACCTTTCGCTGATCGATAAGTACGAAGGTTCATTTGCATTAAACATTGTTGTTTATTTTTAATAAAATAGCCTGTCTTTCGGATCTTTTAAATACCCTTCAAAAAAGTGAGGGGGAGTATAGTAATTCAGCTTGAAAATAGGGCAGAGTAGATCTATTTTTAACAGAAAATGACAAAGAAACAAACAGCTTCGATCTAAGGGATCGAGTAATAGAATATGTTAAACTTGGTAACGTCAAAAAACGACATCAAAAACATTTAAATTTAGAAAAAGCAGCGTAAGCAGGCGGTGAATAAGATACGAAAAAGAAGGGATAATTAGATCTACCTCACGGGTTAAGGAGTAAGGCTAAAATAAACCCAGAAAAGCTAAGAATTTACAGTCAAGCCAATGGAGATAAGAAATTAGCTAAGATAGAAAAACTATTTAATGCAAGTATTTGTTCTGTATACAGCAGATTAAAAAATCTAGGGAGTAAGCGAAAAAAACATTACGCGCGAACAAAGATTATAGCGGGATTCGTGAAACAATAAATTCTAATGATATTTAATAAGATCTTGTGCTACGAAGGTATTCGAAACGTAGGGAGAACATTTAACAAAAGAGCTGAAGCCAGGTCAGGGGGTAGTTATAGATACTGCTGCCTTTAACCGATCACAGAAAACTAAAGATTTAACTGAATCTGTTGGGTATAAAGTGATTTTTTTACCTCCATATTCCCCTGATTTCAATCCAATTGAAAAGTTCTTGGCCACTATGAAACGATAAATTAAATGCAAAATAAATGCATTTAATAAACTTTATGATGCTTTTTCTTCATTCTTCCAAATTCCACCTTCAGGCTAAATGAATATAAGGGGGCGCTTTTATATGGCCAACATCTATCATCAGCCCCTCATAGTCGGGGATCAGCACTCAGTTTTTCTAAAAAATTTCTGTGCGTTTTTTTCTAATCTCCATAACCAGGAGGAAGATCCCGCTAAGGAGATCTGCGTTCTTAAAATCCACAAAACAGCGTTTAACGATTGTCGCTTGCTTTTCCCTCTCCTTTCTTCCTGGTAGATAATGCTTTAGTATTTTCCAGGATTTTTCTGATATGTCGTGTCTTTTGTGCGATAACGTCATCTTTTTTAAAAAATAAAATTATCATAGTTTACTTATGAGGACACCATCTAGATAGCTTTTCCATTTTTATGAAAAAAAGCTATCTATTTCATCCCATCAATTTAAAAACTCCAAGATCATCTTAATATTTTTAATATTTATCTGACTTTCCTTTGCTTGCTTTTCTTAAAAAAGCTGGAATTGTCAAATCTTCCCCGTCTTGTTGTTCTACACCATTAGCGTCTAGATTTTCTTTTACGTAAGGGATCTGATCTTCAACGCGACGAGAAAAAAATTTTTTAAATCTTGAGACTCTTTTTTCAGAAGGAGCGCTTTTAAAAGAAAAATCTTGAGCCGATCCATAAGAATCTTCCGGAGGATCTTCGCGCAATCCAGAAAATGAAGAAAATCGTTCAGAATCAAAATTAAAATCTCCGTGGCGTCTTCCCAAAGCGGGAATATCTGCAAGTTTTTGATCGAAAAAATCTTCTATACCAGAGCCTGATTCTTCGTCTGGACGCTCTATAGAAGGAGCGCTCTTTTTTTCTTCCTCTTTTTCCTCTGCCAAAGGTACAGAAGGAGTAACTTTTGAACCTGCAACCTCTGTGCGCTTAATTCCTGTTGCCACAACAGAAATTTGAAGCTCTCCCTTTGGAAGTGTGTTATCAAAAGTAGCACCAAAAATAATATTTGAAGGCTGAAATTGATCGAAGGTATCGTCTTCAATTTGAGAACGAATAAAATGTAACGCCGCATCAATTTCTGTTAGCGTCATATCTTCCCCACCAGACACTTGTACCATAGCAGCTTTTGCATGACGAATATGCTCTGTCTCTAACAAAAAGCAAGAAATAGCTGCTTCTGCTGCACGCATAGCACGATCCTCACCCCCAGCACGCCCAGTCCCCATCATGGCGTCTCCTTTTTCTCCTTCTCCGCTGTCTGCATCTCGTAAAATAGCCACAATGTCTGCAAAGTCCAGATTGACCAATCCAGGCTTTTCCATAAGACTGATAAACATGTCTACCCCATCTCGCAGCACTTTATCTGCCCAGGCAAAAGCTTGAATGAAAGACGTTTCTACTCCTGCGAGTCGAAAAAGCTTTTGATTGGGAAGAACGAGCAGTGTATCAACACTGCTTCTTAATTTGATTATTCCTTCTTCTGCAACTGTCATTCTTCTGTGCCCTTCAAAAAAGAATGGCTTTGTCACAACGGCAACAGTCAAAATACCGCGATCTTTTGCTGCTTTTGCCAAAATAGGTGCTGCCCCCGTTCCGGTTCCCCCCCCCATTCCTGCGGTAACAAATAGCATATCTACCCCATCTAACCGTTCAATAACTGTCTCCAGACTAGCCTCTGCTGCAATACGACCAATTTCCGGACGAGCGCCTGCTCCAAGTCCCTTTGTTACCTCAAACCCCAACTGAATACGATTTTCTGGACAAACCAAAGAGTTGCTTAACGCTTGCTGATCTGTGTTACAAGAAAGAAACTCTACACCAAGATGACGGTTTTGTGCATCTTCTTTAAATTCTAAATTTTTTTCTCGAAGCATAGAATTAACTGCGTTTCCTCCTGCTCCTCCAATTCCCATAACAACAATTTTAGGACCAATCTTTACCTTTTCGAACATTTCCACGACTTTTTTCCTCCCTTTTTTGTATAAACTGTATTTTATCTATTTCTTAAACAATGCATTTAACCTGCTCCAAAAAGATTTAGAGCGGTAACTTGGAATAAATGAAGACAGAGCAGAACGTTGAAAATCATTAAAAGCTTCTTGATAAAAAAAAGTTCCACTAACTGCAGAAAATTCACCACATATTCTAGGCGCTTGTTTTAATGGATAAGACTTTGCGATACGCACAGGGCGTTCTAAAACCTGAGCTACCAATTCCCGTATACCTGGCAATTGACTCCCCCCCCCTGTAAGTACGATACGCTGACAAGAAAAAGGGTGCGTTGCATGCATTTCATCCATTTTTGTTTTCATCATACGGCAAATTTCTTCTGAACGCGCTTGAATAATATTGATTAAAAAAGAACGAGCAGTCTGCCCTAAGGTGTCTCCCCCCCCTAAAGATGCCATCGGTATCATCTCTTTATGATCATTCAATGTGGGAAGTGCAGCACCGTACAAAACTTTAATGCGTTCTGCATGCTGAATAGGAGTCTCACAGCCCCTTGCAATGTCTTGTGTAATGTGGTCTCCTCCTAATTTAACAATTTTAGATCCCACCAATCGCCCTTGAAAGAAAAACCCCATCCCTGTAGATTGAGCTCCCATATCAACAACTGTTGCTCCTAATTCTTGCTCATCAGGAGTTAAACAAGCAAGGCCACTGCTATAAAGTCCCAACAACAGTCCAGAAATTTGAATCTGGCACCGTTTCAAACACTCTACTAAGGTATTAAATCTTCCTTTGTGCACCCACACTACATGACAGTAGCACATCAAATTTGCCCCAGACATTCCTCGAGGATCCTTAATGCGGTCTTGATCATCTACACAAAACTCTAAAGGAATAAAGTGTAAAGGAAGATGATCTTGGTGACGAGATAAAAATCTGCTCCACAAGTGATCTAGCAATTTTTGAGTAACCACCCCCTCATAAATTGGAGATTTGAGCACATGATAATCGGAATAGAAAAAATGACCATTTAACGTTACAACCGCTTGATGAATTTGTACGTTAGATTGACGTTCTGCTTCATAAATAGCCGAAGTTATTTGAGATTCTAATGCCCCTACATCTACTAAATTTCCTCCCTCAATTCCTTTGGATGCTGCATGCCCAGCACCGATAATTTTGATTTCTTCTTCTTTTTCCCACGCCCCTGTCCAGCAACAAAATTTACTGGATCCAAGATCGATTCCTGTTATAAAACGGCCCGCTAACAAACTAGGCATATTAAACTTTTTCATTTTTTTCCTTTTTAGCCCGTTGTTCTATAAAAGATGGAGGACCATCTTTATCAAATTCCATAAGCACTGAGTCTCCTGAACGCAAATCAACTATCTTAACGTTTTTAGGAATTCGGTGACGCAATGCTAAAAATCTCTGTAATCCAAAACTTACATCCCCTTCTGGCAATTTCACACACAATTTGTGATCTACGTATACATCCCAACGCCCAGATCGTAAAAAAACTGCTTCATGGATACTGTGAATACGCAGTAATGACAATGCCCTTTGTAAATCTAAAACGTTCGATGGTGCATACGCCCCCACTATCTTTAACAGTTTATTCCACTTAGAAAGATTTTCAAAAGAAACAGAAAGAATCACTGCACCTTCTTTATCAATTAAATAATTTTTCTTATCTGGAGCGCTCCAAACTGCTATAGGTTCCTTTTCGCACAATCGGACATAGACACGATTTGGAAAAATTCTTTCTACTACTGCAGAGCGAACCCAAGGCATACGCTCAAGATCGTTTAATATCCTTGGCAAATTTAGACCAAAAATAGATTGTTTAGGTGTTAAATTTAACACACGTCTTATTTCCAAAAGCTCTGCACGTTTTCGTCCTTCTATAAAGATTTCCTCTATTTTAAATCCTCCTAAGCATAATAATCTGCCTATATCATTAGGAAAATTCCACCCGTATATTGCGCCACTTATTCCTAACACAATCCACAATGTAATCTTAACGGTAAAAGAAAACCGTCGACATTCCGAAATCACGTGAAATTTAAAACAATACACCTGTTTAAAGAATGCCATTTTATTGCCATTTATACAAGAGTTGTTTAAAAAAATCTGAAGGTTTTCTTAAAAAAACATTGAAAAACAGAAAAATAGAAAAATTTTAAGTAACTTTTCATAAAATATCATTTTTAAAAATTATTAAATTCTATCAACACGACCTTCTATAAAGCAATTAAAAGTTTTTTTATTCTCGCACAAAAAAGAAAAATTTTTCTCAATGTCTGTCTAATTTTTAAAAACAACTAATATAAAAAATTGCATTTTTGCATCGATTAAATGCCATTGCAAAAAGAAAATGTAATTAGACTTCTTGCAAATCTAGATTATAAATAAGATTTATAATAAAAAGACCATGAGGCAAGGTAATAAATACGAACAGATCAAAAAAATAGCAAAAAAATTTCACATGGTGACAGGAGAAAGCTCTGGGAGGAAGAATAAGCTGAGCATAGAAGATTGTCTTTTGATGGCGCCCCTAATATATCCGAAAATACCGCACATATTTTCTACATCAAAAGTTTAAAAGTGAGAGCATTGTGCATGATATAGTAATTCAGGTTGAATTGGACATTTTAAAGAAGCACGAAAAAGCGTCGAATAGAGTGTTGAAATTTAGTATATTGTCCACATCTTCATATTAGCCCAGAATTTCTCTATTGGATTCAAATCACAAGAGTAAGGAGGTAGAAAAATTCATACTCCCCCTCACTTTTTTGAAGGGTCTTTAAAAGATCCGAAAGAGAGGCTATTTTATTAAAAATAAACAACAATGTTTAATGCAAATGAACCTTCGTACTTATCGATCAGCGAAAGGTTCAGCATCCTGCGCTGATCCACAAGATGCACTCTCCACCTTCAATAAAATCCAAGCTTGAACGCGTCAGGCGTTTTTTTAAAAGGACAAGGAATTGATTCTGGACTCTTCTCAAAAGCCTTAATATCAAGCATTTGGGAGCAAGTTTCTACAATGCATTTAATGCTCGATGGCACCAATTGGAAGTTTGGAACGCAGAATATCAATTGCCTCGTACTAGCTGTTAGAGTTGGAAAGATTGCATTTCCTTTTTTTTGGAGCTTGCTTGATCACCAGAAAAATTCGCACCCCCAAGCACGCATCAGTTTATTAAATCAATTTAA
>NZ_BAUP01000057.1:0-10841 GCF_000648275.1 Holospora elegans E1
AACTATGAAAACGCAAGGGGTTAACCTTGAAAATACCCCTATGAAAGATTTGGGAAGACTTTCCAAACTTATGACCATTGTCGCTGTTGCTATTTTATACGCTTCTATAACGGGCCTTACACAAGAACACAAGGGGACTCAGGTGGATCAAAGATAAACTCTTATTCTTTGATTTCAGCGATCTTTTAAACTACCTGAAAAAAAGTGAGGGGGAGTATGAGACAAAATAATTATGATTTAACATTCTAAAACTTATTAATTCCAGTCTTTACCATAGAAAACATTCCTCAACAGTTGGGCCGTTTTATCAAGAAGATGACAATAGCGCAACGTTGTTTTCGTTTTACAAAAATTCTGAATAAATTTAAATAATGAAATAATATAAAAATAAAAAAACAATTTCGAAAACTGAATAGAACTATTTTTCTTAAGGCTATGACTTATGACCAGCCCTAGACAATATGTTGCGCTTTTCTGTATACTCTTTGAGTACTTATTTTTTTACGCGATGGAACTAGAAAAAAAACAAAAACAGATGTTAAGCGCAAAGAAGATTCACGGATTCAAGTTTTTACTTTAGGGTGTCGGTTAAATATTCACGAATCTCATGTCATGGAAGATCTGGCAATTCAAGGCGGCCTGAAGAATGCTATCATTGTTAATACTTGTGCAGTAACAAAAGAAGCAGAGCGCCAATCTCATCAAGCTTTACGTAGCGCTAGAGCAAACAATCCAGATGCTTACATTATCGCCACTGGGTGTGCGGTTCAGCTTAATCCTGAATCTTTTGCTGCCATGCCAGAGGTTAATCGCGTTATCGGAAATGATGGAAAATTAAAAAAGAAAGTTTTATTCAAGATTTTCCTTATCGTGTGTCTGTTGGACCATTAGAACGCACCATTCAAGAAGATTTTCCTATTCTTGATCATTTTAAGGGAAAAATCCGCGCTTTTCTTCAAGTGCAAAATGGATGTGACCATCGGTGTGCTTTTTGTAATATTCCAAAAGCTAGAGGGCGAAGCCGCAGTGTCCCTTTGGGAATTGTGGTACAACAGATTCGAAAGTTACTTTGCTGCGAAACTCAAGAAATTGTGTTAACAGGGGTAGATCTTACTGCTTACGGTAAAGACCTTCCTGGATCTATGTCTTTAGGGCGCATGGTTAAAAGAGTTTTAATGCAAGTTCCAGAACTTAAACGATTACGCTTATCTTCCTTGGATTCCATTGAAATAGATGAACCTTTGTTTGAGGTGTTGGCTCAAGATGAAAGAATGTTGCCCCATCTCCACTTAAGCTTTCAGTCTGGGAGCTCTTGTATTTTAAAGCGCATGCAGCGTCGTCACACGCCAGAACAAGCTTTAGATTTTTGTCATCGTATTCGTCAGTTTCGTCCAGAAATTAATCTTACTGCCGATTTTATTACTGGATTTCCGGGGGAAACAGAATTGATGTTTGAAGAAACTTTATCTTTTATGAAAGAGGCAAAGCTTGGAATCTGTCACATTTTTCCTTTTTCACCTCGTCCAGGTACTTTGGCAAGCAAGTTAGATGGTCATCTTCCAAAATCTGAAATTAAAGCGCGAGCCAAACATTTGCGTCAAGAAAATCAGCGTTTATTCCAAGAAATGCTTAAAAAAAAGCTGAACACTATTCAATCTGTTTTAATTGAAGAGGGAGCCTTTGGGTACACTAACGATTTTATTCGCGTTGTCTTAGATTCAGATTTAGGATTACGTCAAAGCATTCAACAAGTGCGCATGGTTGAATGCACTGAAAAAGGATGGAAAGGCGTGATATGTTAAAAGAATAAAAAGGCAAAACCGATTTTAAGGAATTTGGAGCTTTAACATTTTTTGGAAGTGCTTTTTAGATCTATAAACGCTTTGAATACGTTTTATCATATTCTTGCAAAAGTCGTGTATAAATAGAAGAAAGGTCGTGAAAGTCGCTTACTTTCACACGTTCATCGATTTGATGGATAGTAGCTTCTGGCATTCCAATTTCTAAAACTGGCGCTAAATTTTTTAAGAATCGTCCATCTGTCGTTCCTCCCCTTGTTGTATATTTTGGCTTCAATCCAGTAACATGACTGATAGCGTTAGAAGCGCATTCTATCCACAGCACATCTTGTGTTAAAAAGCTGGATCCGTGCAATGTAAGGTCAAGAACGTAGGAATTTCCGTGCTTTTTACAAACATGGTGAATATAATTAGAAACAGAATCAAAATTTTGATAAGGGTTAAACCGAATTCCAAATTGAGCCTTTGCGTAAGAAGGAGACACGTTCATTGCTATCGCTGGAGGCTCTATCCCGATCAGATTAAATCTTGAGGATTCAAAATTTTCGTCTCCTTCATCTAAAGTTTTCGAAACAAGCTCAAAAAGACACTGAACGAAACGGGGCATAGGATTATCACACAGGTCCGGATAGGCAATGTGACCTTGAATACCTGGATAGGTTAATGTTCCTGTGATGCTTCCCCTTCGACCAATTTGCAATACCTCTCCTACAAAATTTCCCGTAGGTTCCCCAATCAGGATGTGGTCAATTTTTTCTTGCTTTTCTTGAAGCCAAGGGATCATTTTTTGAATTCCATTCACTCCTGGCCCTTCTTCATCACTAGTAAGCAAGATGCTATAGGAACCATTTTGAGGGGAAGTTTTTAGGTGGTTCCATAAGCTGTGTAAAAAACATCCGATGGCTCCTTTCATATCTGCAATGCCTCTACCGTATATCCACCCTTGTGAGTGAGTGGGATGAAAAGCAGGAAAAGACCACTGAGCTTGAGGGCCAGGGGGAACCACATCGACATGTCCTGCAAAACATAAGTGAGGCGCCTTGGTTCCCCAACGTATATAAAGATTTTTAGTGTCTTGCCATTGAAGACAAAAAATTTGTTCTGTAGAAGCTCTAAATAATTCTATAAGCTCATCAAAAATTCCTCCATCGCTTGGGGTGACGCTTGCACAACTAACAAGCTGGCATGCCATAGTAAGGGGGGAAGCATCCAAAGAAAAAAGCATAAATAGTTACGCAAAAATTTTTATTCTACTGTTTGAACATAATCATTTTTTTCTTTTAGGTCAACAATTCATTAAAAAAAAATATTAATAAAAAATTGATTTGCTTTTGAGATTATTTTAACAGCATTACAAAAACAGATATTATATATTATATTTTATAGAAATTTGTTTTAAAAAAAACGAAAAACTTGACAAAAAGTGATCGATGTATTATGATTTCCTTAAGTTATTTTTAATAATCACAAGTTTGATTAATGTTAGGATATGGCGATATAAAAATACAAGAAACTCCTAATCCTTTGTCCGTTAAATTTGTTATTCCTTTGGGAGTAACCACAGGAGAATATATCTCGTTTTTTTCCAAACAAGAAGCTCAACACATCCCTGTATTAAGGCAAATCTTTGAGCTTCCTGGAATTCAGCATATTTTTTTAGCTCCAGATTTTATGACTATTACCAAAGACGAGGAAACTCCTTGGGGTCTCTTACAAAGTATAGTTATGTGTATCCTAAATCATCACAGAACAGATTTTCCCCTAAAGGAACTGACCTCATCTTGTGCTTTGGAGAAAATAACCACAAAAGAGCCTCCCTGTTATACACAAGATGAACAAAGCATTATAGAAGAAATTGAGGCATTAATTGCAACCAGAGTGCGTCCTAATGTAGAAGCAGACGGGGGGATTATTCAGTTTCATTCTATGGACATGGAACGAGGAATTGTTTATGTACGTTTAGAAGGAGCGTGCTCTGGGTGCCCTCACTCAAAAGAAACATTAACTTACGGAATTGAAAACTTGCTTAAGCATTACATTCCAGAAGTTCAAAGTGTAGAGGAGATATTAGATGATACATCGTTTTATTATTCTGATTAATATAGGAATATTTTTGGCTCCACTGTTTGCAAATTCTGAAAAAAAACTCTGCAAAGACATTGAAAGCACTTACCGTGCGTGGGAAAAAAAACAAAATCTTTCTTATAGAAAAAAAAATTTATTCGCTTGATGTGTTTAAGGGTTTGGAAAGAAAATTACCGCATTTTACACACTCGAATGGCTTTGTTGAATGTTATGAAAAAAAAGCACCAGAAAAAAATTTTTGACTCCTCAAGAAAAAAAGTTTCTGAGAAAAGCTTGTGAATATTATAAAGTATCTGATTGGAGGTATTTGGTTGATCGCATAGATGTTATCCCTATTTCTATGGCCGTTGCCCAAAGTATACAAGAATGTGGCTGGGGAAAATCTCTGGGATGTCTTAAAAAAAATGCTTATTTTGGGATGACAAAGGGAAAAGAGTGCTATCAATACAGCACTCCAGAGCGCAGTGTTCAAGCGTATGTAAGGACACTTAATACGCACAAAGGATATAAGAATTTTCGCGCAATACGCCGAATGATGAGAGAGAGAAATCAAGAGCTTCTTGGGTGTATTTTAGTGAAAGAACTTTATAGCTACTGTCAAGATCCCGGGTACCCCAAAATCATCCAGTATATCGTAAAAAAATATCGACTTTCTGTTTTTGATTTAATGATGGAAAATATGCATCGCTGTATGGTAAAGAACAATAGATTCCGTCAGGAAGATTTAGACTTTAAGCAGTACTGTTTTCATCTGGCAAAGCACTCTGAAGGGGTTAAAGTCCTTGCAAAAGTACTGTGGAAAAAAATCTACAAAAATTTTTCTGAATTATTTTCTTCCGCTGCTTAATTACCAAAAACTAATTTGATTCTTGAACTAGGAAGCATAACCCTTCCCTCCAAAATGAAGAGACCGTCCCTTTTTCCAAAGAATAAGCAAAAGCGTTAAGATAAAAAATTAATAAAAAAAATCTATAAAAGAAGAGTAGGCCTTGCAGGACTTGAACCTGCGACCCTCTGATTAAAAGTCAGATGCTCTACCACTGAGCTAAAGGCCCTCTTCGATGATCAGTATCGTATATTTGATATCAAAAGTCAAGCATCTGCGGAAGAATTATCTCACTTAATTTTTATAAAAAGTGGAGCAGGGTGTTAAATAATGAATGTGCTTAAGAACTATTCATTTTTATTAAATAAAGAATACTTTGTATGGCTTTGAATAAAATTATAATAATTTATAATAATTTAACTTTTTCTCTTAATTAAGTTCAGATGATTTTTTTAAAACCTCACCTCTATAAAAAAAGCAAGCCAACAGATTAACCAAAGGCTTGCTCTTTACTTTTTTCCTAAAAAAATCGCAATGATACAGTTAAAAACAAAAAACTGTTCTAAGCTTGCGTGTCAATTCCTAAAAGCTGCTCATCGTATTCTACTGGATGCCCATCTGCAAATCGAACCTCTTTTACTCGCCCAGAAACCGGAGACTTTATAATATTCATAACCTTCATAGCCTCTATGATAAGAAGAGGAGTTCCCACCGTTACCTGATCTCCAGCTTTGACTAAGGGGTCCGCACCGGGCTTTAATGCCACATAGGCAGTACCAACCAAGGGAGATCTTACCCAATACAAGGTATCCTGCCTTACACTGCCCTCTGAAGAAGATAAAATCTGTTCCTTTACAGGTTCAGGACCGCAAAACGAAGAAGGATCGATATTTCCAAGAAACTTAGAATCTTTAGCTCTCTTTGATAATTCAACAGAGTGCCGGACACCAGAAATCTCTTGTTCATAACGCACAGAACTCAAAGAAGACTTTTCCAGCAATTCTATTAACTCTTTTAATGCGCTTAAAGTTGCTTCGTCTAAAAAACGCAGCTCTTGATTTGATGAAGCTGTCATGCACTATACACCTTCCACATGTGTGCTTCATTATAACAAAAAAAAATACTTTACAAGAGCAAAAAGTAATTTATTGCTAAGGTTTATTTTAGTTGAACTTAAAAAGTTCAACTTTTTTCTAGAAAATAATAATTTTTTAAACAATAAAAAAACTTTTTTGCAATTAAGGTATCTCAAGGCACTATTTTTTCTAAATTTAAACCATTTCTCAATTAAATAGTATTTTTTGGCCCATCATTTATTAATCATACCCATTAATGTTCATTAAAAGAAGTTTTGCCCCTTCATTTACCCACTGAGAGCATCCTTTTTTACTACTTTTGCTGTACAAATACGCCTCTTTAAAAAATCGTTCTAACAGGGTATAAGGATGATGCATAGAAACCTCACAAATGTATTCATCTGATTTTTGATAAGTTTTGATGTGTTCGGCAAAATCATCTTTTAATATTTTTTGAAAATTATAACGCACACTGTGGTCTATAAAAGGTTCTTCACGTGGAAAGTTTTCGTTATTCAACATTTTTAAACAAAAAGTTCTAAACTTATCTAAAATATTTTTGTTTTCTTCTGAAGGGCAGTAATAATAGTCTTCAAGAAATTTTTTTTCGTCTAAAAAAAATAGGTGGATTGATACCAAAGCTTAACCTTGAATAAAAATATTTCCTCAAAAGATCCGGAATTGTTTTGAGAACATAGGTGCTTTTTTCTTGTTGGATTAAATTTTTTTTAAATTTTTCTGTTTGTACACTGTGATTGATTTCTCCTAACAAAACTTTGTACCAAGATTTTAACTGATCAGAAACAATTTTTTCTCCCTCTATAACCTCTTGATGAATATTTTGTATTCCTCCGTAATGAGTACTTAAATAGTTCATAAACCCATTACACGTTTTATCACTGAAATTCCTAGTATTTTTCGTAAAATAAAAAATGTCATTGTCTAAATCAAAATTTTTTGGAATCGATTCTATTTTTGATGAAAAACCTATAAAATTTTTGTAAAAAGAAAAGAACTTTTCTATTTTTCCAAGCAATTGAGATAATTTTTCGTTGTCATTGATTTTCAAAAAATTCGAAATCTCATCAATTTCAATCTTTTCATCCCGATCAATTAGTCTTTTTAGGTGACCAGAGTTGAATTCTTCAACATCTATCCCGCAGCTTTCAAAAATTTTATCAAGCTCATTCATTTCTTTTTTTAACTCTCCAGATCTTTCGTTTTTTGCTTCTTCTAAAGCTTTGTTCAGTTTTTTCATTTTAAAACTGTTCAACGATCTTAAGTGTTTAATGTAATGTTCAGGAGAAAACGTTTCCAATAGGTACAAAAAATATGAAAAACTATCTTCTTCTTTTGTTCTTATAAAATTTTTATCAAAAAAATCTAAAGCAGCTTGTTTATCTGGCAAATCATCGCTTTTTTGTAAATCATTCAAAAATTTTAAATATTTGCTTAATGTTTTGTATTGATCGTCATAATCTCTAAGCTTATTTTCAGACCGCTCTTGATCAATTAAGTCTTTAAAAACTAAGAACGATTTAAATTCTTTGTTCACAAATATGCAAGAAAGATTAGAGCGAACTCTTTTTTTTAACTCTTCAGGCAGAGTGAGAAAAAAAGTTTTTGTTAGGCTTAAATAGTGTGAAAAAAGCTCTAAACTTTTAGGAGCGTCTTCAGGTTTTGGTAAAATTTTTTCGATAAATAAATTTTGGTGTTCTGTAGGAAGAGAATTAACCGATTCCATAATAAATTTTAGTAATCTGTTAGAGCAATGGAAAGAAACAGGGTTTTTGTTAACGTAAAAAATAGCAAACGTTATCGTTCTGTTTTCAAAAAACAACTCAATATTTTTGATCTTACGAATTAACGCTCTTTGTAATGTTTCGAAATTTCCATCATCGAGCAAAAGTTCATGATCATCAGTCGCCTCGTCAAAGGCCTTACTTAAAGCATTGCTTAATCTTTCTGCATCTCTTAGATTTAAAATTTTTAAAACTCTGGAAAAGTCGTTGGAAAAATTTAGATCATCCGCACTCAAAATAGACCAAGGAAGATCATAATGGGTAGATCTTCCTTTATTTAGTGAAAAAGTCAAAATATTTTCTAAAGTCTTGAAATCAATATTCTTTAGTAAAGCATCTAAAGGAGACTTCAAGCATAAAAGATCAGATTCCTCAAGTCCTCGGAAAGGAAAAGCCCATTGTTTTTTCTTTATCTGAATACGGTTGAA
This sequence comes from Holospora elegans E1, assembly GCF_000648275.1. NCBI lineage: Bacteria > Pseudomonadati > Pseudomonadota > Alphaproteobacteria > Holosporales > Holosporaceae > Holospora > Holospora elegans. Next base: position 8,017 of record NZ_BAUP01000057.1, read on the forward strand.
CGCATCGAGTAACGCAAAAAAAACTCGAAAAAAATAATCTGCATTTGCGCTTAATTTTTCTACTACAGAAAAACGTTTTAGGGCATTAAAGGCATGGCACCCGTAAACTAGACGATAAGAACCTTTTTCTTCTTTTAAGTTCAATAACGCCAGCAACGCATTGCTTAATGCATTTTCTCTAGATTTTTCTAAGTTATCTAAGGCATTATGAATAATTTTTTTATTAACAATGCCATTAACAAAATTTTTTTGAAAAGCATAATCCAAAATGGCTAAACTTTTTCCCAAAAGATCAAAAAGATTTTCACTAGGACTTCTTATAACGCGCTCTGTTAGACAAATAAAATTTTTTATTAGAATATTAGGGTCAGAAGAGCACAAGGTTTTTAAAGCATAACAAGTAAATTTCGGATCAATGCACCTTAAATTAAAAAGAACAGTGAAAAGGCGAACTGGACCAACAGACTTAAACGCGTTTTTTAACTCATTTTCCTCACAAGTATTACGGTTTAAAAATTTTTGGTCATCAAAGCAGGAATGAACGTATCTTGCATTTTTTGCAACACGCTCAACAGATTCCAATTTAAAATCAGTCGCCTTTAGAATATCAGACAGGGCGCGATTCACAGCATCTAGTTTAACACTGGTGCCGTCAACTTGATAAACACCATAAATATTTTGAAGAGAGCTTTGAAAAAAAAGCCCCCAAAAAACACTTAACCAACAAAAAGATACTCTTTTTTTCATAGTGAAACAGACATATAATCCTACTCTTCTAGTTATTATAAAATAAATAGCATAGTCAATACACCAAAAAAACAAATAATAAACTTTTCTTAAACGTGCAAAATTAATCTAAAGTTTTTATTTTATACCAAAACTAAAAAGTCAGATTTTAACAATCGCCTTTAACATCGATTAACTTTAACTGTTTGATTTTTTAGAATGAACTGTCCTATGCAACAAAATTTTTTATCTATTTTTCTTTCTAAAAAATACTTCAAAGAATTCAGTTGATTACAATGGAAAAATACCCTAAAGTAAAAAAGTTAACGTTCCCGATACCGAATTCTTCCCTGAGACAAATCGTGAGGACTGAATTCAACTAACACTTTGTCTCCAACAGAAACCATAATACGATTAGTACGCATTTTCCCAGCAATGTACGCATTGACTACTTGATCAGAACCATCTAACTGAATAGAAAAACGCGCATTCGGTAAACACTCTAAGACAACTCCTGTAAACTTTAATATATCTGTTTTGGCCATACCATAAATACACGCATACCACTGGGTGGAAGTATAAGGAAATTAATCACTTTTGTCTAGTAGTCTTAAACCGTAACAGTACTAAGACGCATCGCCCCATTAAAAGTGCACCTGCAAAAGTTTGTTCAGCGTTTTAAAAGATGATTGAGATAAGTTAAAAAAATATTGAAATCGAGAAATCTTTTTCGAAATCGCACTTTTCTAATCATACCAGATCCCCTTACTAGATGGGCAGGTGGGGTGCATTACAAATTGACCGCACTGCAACATAAAGTAGAGCCCGTATGAATTGGCTCAAGTACTTTCAAGATTTTCTATTGTTGCGTATATCTGAGTATCAGGATGTTGTACTTGATATGTAGCCACAATCTCTCTACAGGGAGTAACTTAGGTGAATACTGTATATTCTTGGAACCATCAAGCCCTTTGATCTATGCCACCCAGCTTGATCCACGATAATGCTCTCTTATCCTTCACAAATACTTTGGCTAGATCCATACTCCCCCTCACTTTTTTTCAGGTAGTTTAAAAGATCGCTGAAATCAAAAAATAAGAGTTTATCTTTGATCCACCTGAGTCCCCTTGTGAAGTTTGAATACAAAGGTGCTCTGACCTTCAAAGGCTTTTTAGAGGTGCCGAAGTTGGCCAATGGATTATCTTTTATACGGATAAAAAAAGGGATCTTGTGGTCACACAAATAAGTCAAACAAATAAGTCAAACAAATAAGTCAAACAAATAAGTCAAACAAATAAGTGATCCAATCTTTGCCCACAAATTCGCGATCAGCTGAAAAGGAGAGAATTTTATCGACCCCAAAGATTTCCTTAAATTGATTTAATAAACTGATGCGTGCTTGGGGGGGCGAATTTTTCTGGTGATCAAGTATGCTCCAAAACAAAGGAAATGTAATCTTTCCAACTCTAACAGCTAGTACGAGGCAATTGATATTCTGCGTTTCAAACTTCCAATTGGTGCCATCGAGCATTAAATGCATTTTAGGAACTGGCTCCCAAATACTTGATATTAAGGCTTTTGAGAAGAGTCCAGAATCAATTCCTTGTCCTTTTAAAAAAACGCTTGACGCGTTCAAGCTTGGATTTTATTGAAGGTGGAGAGTTCATCTTGTGGATCAGCGCAGGATGCTGAACGTTTCGCTGATCGATAAGTACGAAGGTTTTAAAAGTCTCTGCGCGGGAATTGTGAAAAGCTAATAGTTTTGTTATCTTATTTATTAAGGATGATAGGTTCATTTGCATTAAACATTGTTGTTTGTTTTTAATAAAATAGTCTATCTTTCGGGTCTTTTAAAGACCCTTCAAAAAAGTGAGGGGGAGTATGATGAATGATGACATATTCAGTAGATTTTCGGCATAGAGAGTTAGAAATCAGAAAGGAAGGAGAACTAAGCCTTGACCAGGTGTGGGCTTTAATAAGGTTAAGGATGAAGTGTAGCGGTAGAAAGTAAAGCTAACTACAAGGGATACGGAGTATTACGGTTATTTAAATGTCTGGTGCTACAGTTTATGGAAGATATGTCTGATCGTGAACTTGAG
>NZ_BAUP01000056.1:0-15759 GCF_000648275.1 Holospora elegans E1
TGACACCAAAACGCCGAGCAATTCGGTTCATTGAAAAGTCACTTGCGTATAAAACAAGGGCGTTCAGCTTGTCTTTTTCAGGCACACCTCGTGAAATTTTTTCTACATTTTTTACATTTGTACCGCTTTTCCCCTCGAACAAAACCGCTTTTAAAGCAATCTTAACCATTCACAAAATTTACATACAATCATTTTTAGAGACTTTTAAAAGAATTTCTTTACCAGTTCTAACAAAAAAGATCTTTAGTTAAAAGCTTATTTTTTTAATTAGGTGGAGCAAAGTCTATAATTTTTTAAAAGTCCAGACATCAGATGAAATTAAAATTTTATTAATCTTTATGCAAAAAATCAAAAATTAAGAGAAGTGTAAAAAAAATATTATTTAATAGTAAAACAAATAAAACATCAAGTTTTTTTTATTAAAATTTATAGAACGAATAAATATAATCGTTTTAAAAACATGTGGTTTTTTGTGTAGAATTATAAAAAAAACTATTGACTTTTGTTATTTTTTCGTTTATCTTCGCAGGGTGGAATTCAAAAACTTATTTTTATGTTCGAAAAAAAAATTAAAACTAAAATTTCTTTTGGAATTTTTTTTGGGATTTTAGCAAGCCTTTACTCAGGAAACTTTGCTTTTGCGTCTGGAAAAGGTGAAGAGTATAATGGTTTGGAAGGTGGTGAGGCCAACTCTTTTTCAGGGCAAGGTTCCGTGAGCGACTCAGAAGAAGGCGATTCAAGCAGCATCAATCCTGAGCTAAGGGATATTATCTATCAAGATCTTGGTCTGGAAGTTCCTCATCAAGAAAGCGATTCAAGCAGCATCAATCCTGAGCTAAGGGATATTATCTATCAAGATCTTGATCTGGAAGTTCCTCATCAAGAAGTAAATCTTAGTGAATCCTCTTCTTCGGAAGAACAAGAGCAAAATCAACAACAAGTGGCGGATTCGGGTGAAGAAGATTTGGGTGTGGTTAAAAAGGTAAAACCTAATGATAGTCAAGACTAAAAAAGTCTATGGTAAAAAGTGAATCTTAGTTTTTATTAAGAGTAAAATTTTTTTAATCTATAACTTAAAAAATTTCCAAGAGAAATCTAATTTTTTTTAATAATCGAAATTTTTTAGATTTTTCTTGGTTTTTTTTATCGGGTAAACTACAGTTATTTTCTAATAGCTTATTTTTCTAATACTTTTTGGCGGAACGCTAAAGCAGATACAGCCAGCTTATTGTTGTTTTTGATCGAAAATTAATATGAGATAGATCAAAGTAAAGTGTTTTTTCAGAGTTAAATTAAGTTCCCAAAATTGATAGTTAGAAGTTTTTATTTTTTCTATTGATAATCTACACTTATTAAAATTTTCGATAATTTTTATTTTTTGTGCGTTAATTTTTTTATTTTTTTAATAAATCGCAAATAAGTTACTGTAGTTTGTAATCTGAAAGTTTTCTTGGTTCTTTTATTAATTTTATTTATGCTTGGAGCGTTATAAAAAATATTTTTTTATTTACGTGTTTTTATTTTTATTTGACTTGTTTGTTTTATATTTTTTCTTATGGTTATTTTATTTTTTTAATTGGATTTGTGTTACTATGGCGAATTAAAATTTAAAAAATTACGCAAAAGATTGGGAGAAAAAATAGTTTTTTGAAAAATCCCCCTTGATTGTATTGGATGAAATGTGATACAAATTATAAAAATGAAGTTAGAAAAAGAGTTCTATGTCGAAAGAAACGTTTAAACGTGATAAACCTCACGTTAATATCGGTACAATTGGTCATGTTGATCACGGAAAAACGACGTTGACGGCAGCAATCACGAAATATGCCAGCAAGCAAGGTATGGGAGAATTTAGGGGGTATGATCAGATTGATGCCGCTCCTGAGGAGCGCGCCAGAGGAATCACGATTTCTTCTGCCCATGTAGAGTATGAAACAGCAAATAGACATTATGCCCATGTGGATTGTCCGGGACACGCGGACTATGTAAAGAATATGATTACTGGTGCTGCGCAGATGGATGGTGCTATTTTAGTGGTTTCTGCCACAGATGGTCCTATGCCCCAGACTAGGGAGCACATTTTGCTTGCTCGTCAGGTGGGAGTTCCAAAGATTGTTGTCTTTATTAATAAAGTAGATTTAATGAAAGATGAAGAGTTAGTAGATTTGGTGGAAATGGAAGTTTTAGAGCTTCTTACTCAGTATGGATTTGATGGAGAAAATACACCAATTATTAGAGGTTCTGCTTCAAAGAGTTTAACTGAAGATGATCCTGAGTCTTCTCGGTGCATTAAAGATTTAATGGATGCTGTGGATCGTTATATTCCAACTCCAGAACGTGATATTCAAAAACCGTTCTTGCTTTCTGTAGAAGATGTTTTTTCTATATCTGGGCGTGGAACTGTAGTGACTGGGCGTATTGAGCGCGGAAAGATTAAGGTAGGAGAAGAGGTTGAGATAGTTGGTTTAAGAAATACTGTAAAATCTATTGTTACAGGGGTTGAGATGTTTCGAAAGCTCTTAGATGAAGGTCTTGCAGGAGACAACGTAGGGGTGTTATTGAGGGGAATAAAGAAGGAAGATGTTGAAAGAGGCCAGGTATTGGCAAAGCCCGGAACTGTAAAACCTTATACTAAATTTAAGTCGGCAATTTATGTTTTAACAAAAGAGGAAGGGGGAAGACATACTCCGTTTTTAAGCAATTATCGCCCTCAATTTTATTTCCGTACTACGGACGTTACGGGAAGTATACAGCTAGAAGAAGGGCGTGAAATGGTTATGCCGGGAGACAATGTGACGCTGTCTGTTGAATTAATCTCTCCTATCGCTATGACAGAAGGAGATAGATTTGCAATTCGAGAAGGGGGAAGAACTATTGGGTCTGGTGTCATTTCAGAAATATTAGGGTAGATTGATGTCGAATTCGCAAAAAATTACAATGTATTTGAGAAGTTATGATTCGGCGTCTTTGGCGCGTGCGGTGAATTCTATTGTGGAAACCGCATCTCGCTCTGGAGCAAATGTTTCTGGCCCTATCCCTTTTCCTAAAAGAGTGCGTAAGTTTACGGTCTTAAGGTCTCCTCATGTTAATAAGGAGGCCAGAGATCAGTTTGAAATTGCTTCTCATTGTCGATTTATTATTCTAGAGATTCCTGAGCAATCTTCGGTTATTGAGGCGTTGAAAGGGTTAGATTTAGGTTCAGATGTTGATGTGCAGATTAAAGTGGGGTGAACATTTTTGATGAAGCAGCGTGTAGGAGTAATAGCGCGTAAAATAGGAATGACGCGGGTTGTAGAAAAGAATAGAGTAGTAGCGGCAACATTGTTACAAGTAGATTCTTGTGTGGTTCGATGTAAAAAAGAGGGTGGAAGAACCTCTCTTCAAATAGGTGGTGGAGTTAAAAAAAAGGTTTCTCGTCCTCTTCAAGGGCATTTCAAGAAGTTTGGGGTTCCTTTTTTCGGAAAGCTTTGTGAGTTTTTTGTCACAGAAGAAGGGATTCTTCCAGAAGGGGCGTTTTTGAAGCCTTCTCATTTTGTTGTTGGGCAGTGTGTTGATGTTACTGGAATTTCCGTTGGAAAAGGATTTGCTGGGGGCATGAAGCGTTGGGGGTTTAGAGGGTTGCCTGCGAGCCATGGAACTTCGGTTTCTCATCGCTCTCATGGTTCTACTGGAAACCGTAAAGATCCTGGAAAAGTTTTTAAAGGAAAAAAAATGGCGGGTCATATGGGGTGTTCTACGATTACGGTTCAAAATCTTAGAGTTTTGAGTGTTTTGGATGAAGACAACCTTATTGTTGTTGCCGGAGCTGTTCCGGGTTCTAAAGGAGGGTGGATAAAAATTCGAGACGCTGTAAAAGTTCCGCTTTCAGAAAAAGTTTTTTGGCCTGGAGTTTTTGATTTGAGTGCGGTAAGTACTGAAGCTCCTTCTTTGTCGGAGGAAAATTTATGAACGTAGATCAAAAAATCGATCAAAATGATCGTTGTCAAGTTTTGAATTGGCAATGGGAATCTGTTGGAGAGGTTGAACTTTCTCCTTTTATTTTTCAGCAAGGTGTTCGAAAAGATATTTTGACGCGCGTTGTTCTTTGGCAACTTGCTAAGCGTCGTTCTGGAAATCATAAAACTAAGGGGATTAGTGATATTTCTGGAACTACTCGTAAGCCTTATCGTCAAAAAGGAACGGGAAATGCTCGTCACGGGTCTCGTCGTTCTCCTCAGTTTGTGGGGGGAGCTGTAATTTTTGGTCCCGTTGTTCGGAGTCATGAACACAGTTTGAATAAGAAGGTCAAGTCTTTTGGACTTCGCGTTGCTCTTTCTTTGAAAAGGCAGCAAGGAAATCTATTTTTTCTTGAGGATATTTCTGTTCCGTCTTGTCTCAAAACAAGGGATTGTCGAGTTTTTTTTGAAAAAACAGGAGCTAAGAGTGCTTTGTTAGTTTCTTCGGATTCTACTTATGGGAATATTGAGCGGGGAATTTTGAATTTACCTGCTTACAATGTTTTGCACCAAGACGGATTAAATGTCTATGATATTTTGCGTCATGAGCATTTGATTATATCAAGGAGCAGTTTGCAGTATATAGAGGGACGGTTGCAATGATACATCGGTTTTGGAACAGAGATAAAAAAAATAAATTATCAGATACTCAAGTTTTGAGTGTTATTATTGGTGAAGTTGTAACAGAAAAGTCTTTTCTTTTGAGTCAAAATAAAAATCAGAAGGTTTTTCGGGTTGCTTTTTGGGCAAACAAAATCCAAATCAAGCAAGCTTTGAAGGATATTTTTAAAATTGATGCGGTGTCCGTCAATACTTTGGTTGTTAAAGGAAAGGCTAGACGATTTAAAGGACGCAAGGGAATTACTGGTGCATACAAAAAGGCAATAGTTCGTTTTTCTGATGGTCAGATTTTAAATCAGAGTTTTAATATTGGAGAAATTTAATGAGTTTGAAACACTATAATCCTACTTCTCCAGGACGAAGAGGCTTGATCACTTTAGATCGTTCTGAACTTTGGAAGGGGCGTCCTGAAAAGTCTTTAGTTTGTTCTAAAAAAAGAACTGGTGGTAGGAATGCGCAAGGTCGTGTGACTTGTCGTTCTCGAGGGGGGGGGACAAGACCTCTTTATAGGGTTGTTGATTTTGATCGAAACTCTGGTGGAAATGGTATCGTTTCTTCTCGTGTGGAAAGGTTAGAATACGATCCTAATAGAAGTGCGTTTTTGGCTTTGCTTTCTAAAAATGATTCGAGCAAGACGTCTTTTAGCTACGTAATTGCTTCTTCTGGGATGAAAGCAGGAAGTGTTGTGTATTCTGGAGAGGGGTGCGAAATTCGTGAAGGGAACTCTCTTCCGTTATCTCGAATTCCTTCAGGAACTTTCGTGTATAATGTAGAGTTAAAAATCGGTAAAGGAGCTCAAATTGCACGATCCGCTGGGACCTATGCTCAGGTTATGGGAAAGGAGTTAGATTATGTTCTGGTTCGGCTTCCTTCTGGGGAAGTGCGGAAAATTCATAAGAATTGTTGGGCAACTATAGGGGTTGTTTCTAATGCGGATCATCGAAATATTTCTTTAGCGAAAGCTGGTCGGAATAGGTGGCTAGGATTTCGCCCTCATGTTCGTGGTGTTGCTATGAATCCTGTAGATCACCCTTTGGGGGGGGGAGAGGGGAGAACGTCTGGAGGAAGGCACCCAGTTTCTCCTCAGGGACAAAGTGCAAAGGGTTTGCGTACCCGTTCTAAAAAAGCTAAGTCGTGGAAATTGATTGTTAGTCGTCGTAAAAAATAGGAAGGAGTAGTTGTGGCTAGATCTGTTTGGAAAGGTCCATTCGTGGATTTACATCTTATGAAAAAAGTTGAAAATTTAAAAAAATCTGGAAAAAATACTCTTATTAAGACGTGGTCTAGGCGTTCTACTATTTTGCCTCAGATGATAGGAGTTACGTTTGCTGTGCATAATGGTCGTAAATTTATTCCTGTTCTGATAACAGAGGCGATGTTTGGTCATAAGCTTGGGGAGTTTTCTCCTACACGGACTTTTTATGGGCATTCTGGGGATAAAAAGACAAAGCGTTAGGAGGTAGAGTATGAATGAAAAAAAGCAGGTGCATGCGTGTTGGCGTATGATACGTATTAGTCCTCAGAAACTAGGAGTTGTTGTCTCTTGTTTACGTGGGCATTCTTTGGGGAGAGCTATAAAGATTTTGGACGGTATGAAAAAATCTATAGCTCCCGGGATAAAGAAATTTTTACTTTCTGCAAAGTCTAATGCGGTCAATAACTTTCAGTTAAATCCGGATTCTTTGCGCGTGTCAGAGATAAGTGTTGGAAAAAATATGGTTTTGCGTAGAAGGCATATTGGTGGAAGAAGTCATTCTGGAGAAATTCGAAAGCCGTTTAGTCAAATACGTGTTGTTTTGGAGGAAAAATAAATGGGACATCGAACGAATCCTATTGGTTTGCGACTTGGGATTAATAGAGGCTGGAATGCACTTTGGTTTGCGGACAAAAAGCAGTACGCTTCTTATGTGCAGGAAGATCTTATAATTCGATCATTCTTTCAAAAGCGACTTTCTAGTGCGGGAGTTTCTCGGATAGTTATTTCCCGTTTAGATAAAAAGCCTCATGTTACAGTTTATGTTGCTCGTCCTGGTGTCGTTATTGGAAAGAAAGGTGCTGGAATTGATGATTTGTTATCTCAGTTAAGGAAAAATCATGGAATTTCTTGTTTTTTTAACATTGTTGAATTAAGGAAACCAGATCTTTATGCTCAAGTGGTCGCAGACGACATTGCGCGTCAGTTGGAAAAGCGTGTATCTTACAAGAGAGCTATGAAAAAATCTTCAACCTCTGCCATGAAAATGGGGGGCAAGGGAATTCGCATTAATTGTGGAGGAAGGTTGGGAGGTATCGAAATTGCTCGTACCGAATGGTATTTAGAGGGACGCCTTCCTTTACATTCTTTTCGAGCTGATATAGACTATGCTTGTAGTGAGGCCCATACAACTTCAGGAGTTTGTGGGGTAAAGGTATGGATTTATAGAGGAGACGTTTTAGAAAAAGGTTCTTCTTTAGTTGAAAGACGTTTAGGTGAAACGTCTGTAAATCGTGTGGGGTAATGAGTAATGTTAGCACCAAAAAAACAAAGTTTCGAAAAGCCTTTAAGGGAAGGATTCATGGAAATGCTGCTCGGGGAAATAGTGTGGCGTTTGGAGAGTATGCTTTAAAGGCGGAGACTGCAGGACGTATTGATTCCCGTCAAATCGAGGCAGCTAGAAAAAGTATGACGCGTCATATGCGTCGTGCTGGGCGTATTTGGATTCGTTGTTTTCCCAGTGTTCCCGTTACTTCTAAACCTGCAGAGGTTCGTATGGGAAGTGGAAAGGGAAGTATCGATAGGTATGTTTGTCGTGTTGCCCCTGGTCGTATTCTTTTTGAGATTAGTAATGTTCCCGAAGATACAGCGCGGGAAGCAATGCGATTAGCGGCAGCAAAGCTTCCTATTAGTGGACGTTTTGTAAAGCGTTCCAGCCAAGGAGAGTAGATTTATGAAGAGTACAGAATATTTAAATAGTTTAGTAAAAATGTCTGATCGTGAGCTTTTTGATGAGCTTTTGGGACTTTTAAGGCAGCGAGCTGCTTTTTCTTTTACTAAGGGGAATCCTCAGACTAAGGCGCTTTCTCATCGTGTTCAGTTAGTGCGAAGGAATATTGCTCGTTTGAAGATGGTGATGGCGCAACGTAAGAAGGAGAAGTAGGTTATGGCAAAACGTCAGTTTATAGGGCAGGTTGTTAACAAGTCTTCAGATAAGACAGTAATGGTTTTGGTTCACCAAAGACAAAGACATCCTTTGTACCATAAAGAAGTTTTGAGAAGGAAAAAGTACATGGCTCACGATGAGAAAAATGAATTTAATGTGGGGCAAGTAGTTCTTATAGAGGAAAGTCGTCCATTTTCTAAGAGAAAAAGCTGGGTTGTTTTAGGGAAAGCGGAGAATATACAATGATTCAAATGCAAACGCGTTTGCAGGTAGCAGACAATTCTGGTGCTAAAACTTTGATGTGTATTAAAGTTTTGGGAGGAGCCAAGCGGCGTGTGGCTAACATAGGTGATGTCATTATCGCTTCTGTTAAGACTGCTATACCGGGGGCAAAGGTTTCTCCTGGTTCTGTGGTTCAAGCGGTTATTGTCCGCGTGAAAAGTCCTATTCTACGTTCTGATGGAACTACTATTGTTTTTAGTGAGAACGCTGCTGTTTTATTAAAGAATCAAGATCCAATAGGAACTCGTATTTTTGGTCCGGTAAGCAAAGAGTTGCGTGGGAAATATTCAAAGATAGTTTCTTTAGCTTCTGAGGTGTATTGATGAAGGACAAGTGCAAGATTAAGAAAGGTGATATAGTTGTTTTAATTTCTGGACGAGACAAAGGAATTAAAGGGGCGGTTTTAGAGATAGATTATACTCGACAAAGAGTTTTAGTAGAAAATTCAGGGGAAGTTCTTCGTCATACTAAGCCTTCTTCTAAATATCCAGATGGAGGGATCGTGAAGAAAAATTTGGGTGTTCACTGGTCTAATGTCATGATTTTGGATCCTGCGTTTAAGGATTCGGCGTCCGAGTATTGTTCTAGGGAGGTGTTGACACGTATCGGTTTTAAGTTTGATGAAAAAGGGGAAAAATTTCGTTATGCTAAGCGTTCTGGAGAATTTATTGGGAGGGTAAGATGAGGTTGTTGTACGAGGAGAGCGTTAAGCCTTCTTTGATTGAAAAGTTTTCTTATACAAATGTTCATCAGGTTCCTTGTTTGGAAAAAATAGTTTTAAATGCTTCTTTTGGGAGAAAAATGGGTGATCAATCATTTTTTGATTCTGCAGAATTTGCTCTTAGTCGTATTTCTGGACAAAAACCAGTTATTACAAAAGCGAGAAAGTCTAATGCAGGGTTTAAAATACGTGAAGGAATGCCTTTGGGATTGAAAGTGACTTTACGAGGCGCAAGGATGTATGATTTTCTTCGAAGGTTAGTGTACATTGCTATGCCTCGAATGAGAGATTTTAGAGGAATGAAGCCGCGTTTTGATGGAAATGGAAACTATTCTTTAGGTATCAAAGAACAGCAAATTTTTCCAGAGATTAATTACGATCAAGTGAAAGAGACTTTGGGGCTTCAGATCGTTTTAGTTACTAGCGCTTCTACTGACGAAGAGGGGCTGGCTTTGTTAAAAAATTTTGGTATGCCGTTTAGGGAGTGAGTTAATGGCTAGAAAAGGATTGATAGAAAGTAATCATCGAAAAAAGAAAATGGTGCAAAGAGATAGACTTAAACGTTCTTCTTTAAAAAAGATAATTCATGATAGAAGCATTCCTTTGGAAGATCGGTTTAATCACGTTTTAAAGCTTTCTAAAATGCCAAGAAACGGAAGTTTGGTTCGTGTTCGGGGGCGTTGCGCGTTGACTGGAAGATCTAGAGGGGTGTATCGTTTTTTTGCGCTTTCTCGTATAAAATTTAGAGAGTTAGCTTTGACGGGTGATTTGCCTGGCGTAAGAAAGTCAAGTTGGTAAGGGAGAGAAAATAATGGCTTTTACAGATCCTGTTGGAGATATGATAACGCGTATTAGAAATGCGCAAAAAAGAAAAAAGAGATAGTTTTGGTTCCTGTTTCTAGGTTGAAAAAGAGTATTTTAGATGTTTTAGTTCAAGAAGGGTATATTTCCTCTTATTCTGAGATTGGTGATTCTGTGAGTTGTGCGATGCTTAAGGTACAGCTTAAGTATCATCGGACTCGTCCTGTGATTCGTGAGATAAAGCGTGTTTCTAAGCCAAGTGTTCATTTTTATCGTAAACTTAGTGATAAACATAGAGTTGCTTCGGGGTTGGGAAGTGCTATTTTGACGACTTCTCGAGGTGTTGTTTCGGATGTTAAGGCCCGGGCTTTAGGTGTGGGCGGAAAAGTTTTATTAACAGTATGGTAAAATTTATGGAAAAATTAAAAAAGGAACTAAAAGTTAAGATTCCTAGGATTGCAGCCAACGGGGTGAAAATTCCAAAAAATGTAGAATATAGGCAAGACTCAGGTGAGGTGATTTTTTCTTTCAGTGGGCAAGAAATCAGGAGATTTGTTCCGGATTATATTATAGCTAAGTGTTTAGAAGAGAAAATTTTTTTGACGTTGGCTCCTATTAACACTTCGGTGTTGACAAGAAAAGAGCAGAGGACTAGAATAAGCGAGTTGGGTACTTATTCTAGTTTATTGAAGTCCGATGTTAATGGAATTTTGGAGCCTTTTACTAAAGTGTTAGAGCTTGTTGGTGTTGGGTACAAGGCTGAGCCTCATAAGGATGGAATTAAGTTGAGTTTGGGGTATAGTCACGATGTAATTTGTCCTTTGCCTTCTGGAGTGAGTTTGACTATCGAAAAACCTACTGCTTTTAAGCTGTCTTCTAGAGATAGGGTTCTTTTGGGGCATGTAGTATCTTCTATTTTGAAGGTTCGTCAGGTTGAGCCGTATAAAGGGAAAGGAATTCGTATACAAGGGCAATATGTCCGTATGAAGCAAGGTAAAACAAAGTAAGGTGGTCTGTATGTTGTATAAATCTTCTACAAAAGAAAGGCGTAAGCATCGTATTCGGGAAAAAATAAAAAATAGGAAAGATATTGTTAGGCATCGTCTTTCTGTTTTTCGTTCTGGGCGTTATATATATGCGCAAGTTATTGATGACGTAAATCAGTGCACTGTTGTTAGTGCGTCTTCTTTAGAGAAGGAGTATAAAGCTAACTTTGGGGGGGGAGATTGTAAAGCTGCTTCCTGGGTTGGAGAAATGGTTGCAAAGCGAGCAATAGAAAAGGGGTTGAAGGATGTGGTTTTTGATCGCGGGTGTTACAAATTTCATGGAAGAGTTAAGTCTTTAGCAGATTCTGCTCGTGCTTGCGGGCTAAATTTTTAGTAGGAGCGTTGTATAATGAAGGAGAATGTTCAAAGAGAACTGTACTCAAATTTTAAAAACAAAGAAAAAGAGCTGATGAAGGTGACAGTGAAAGTTTCTCGAGTTTCTAAAGTAGTGAAAGGAGGGAAACGCTTCAATTTTTCTGCTTTGGTTGTGGTTGGAGATGGAAAGGGAAGGTGCGGATTCGGTTCTGGAAAAGCTAAAGAAGTGGCAAGTGCTGTTAAAAAAGCTACAGATCAAGCGTCAAAGCATCTTGTTCGTGTTCCTTTAAAAGATGGGCGAACTTTTTTTCATGATACTTTGGGTAAGTATGGAGCTGGTGAAGTTTGTATCCGTTCTGCAAAAAAGGAAAAGGAGTGATTGCCGGGGGTACTATGCGTGCTATTTTTGATGTTATGGGAGTTCAAGATGTTGTGTCAAAAATTCTGCGTTCTGCTAATCCCCATAATGTGGTGAGAGCAACCTTTGAAGCTTTTAAAAATATGGAAACTCCCCGTATTGTGAGTCGAAAAAGAGATAAAAAGTTGAGTGAAATTTTTGGTAAAGTTCCGTCAGGGGAAGAAGCATGAAATACTGTCGTTGTGTGCAATATCGGAGCTCCATTCGCGTTTGTGAAGCTCAGAAAAAAATCTTGAGGGCTCTTGGGTTGAGAAAGTTAGGGAAATCTAAGATGCTTCCTATTTGTCCTTCTGTTCTTGGGATGGTACATAAGGTTAAGCATTTAGTTAGGATGGAATTATGTTAAGTGAATTGAAAGATAATTGGGGATCTCGAAAATCTTCTCGTCGTGTTGGAAGAGGCATTGGTTCTGGGAGAGGAAAAACTTCGTCTCGTGGTGGAAAAGGACAAACTGCACGTTCTGGTGTAAGCATTAAGGGATTTGAAGGAGGACAGATGCCGTTGTGTCGTCGTTTGCCTAAGATGGGGTTTGTTTCTTTTCGAAAATTTCGTTTTTGTTCTGTGAATTTGGATAGAATTCAAGATGCCATAGACTCTGGAGTTTTAGATCGTTCGGTCCCTATTACAATGGATGTGTTAGTTGAGAAGGGATTTTTTAAGAAAGCGAATGTTCCGCTCAAAATATTGGGACGTGGGGAGTTGCGTTGCTCTGTAAATATTGTCGCTGATGCTTTTTCTGCTCAAGCTGTGACTAGAATCACTGAAGCGAAAGGAACATGTACTGTGGTTTCCTCTAAAAACTTATAGGATTTTTAGATTTTTATGTCCAGAAACTCATTTTTTCAGAACATTTTGAAAAATTTAAGCATCGATGCTTTCATGAAAGCTTCTGATTTGCATCGAAGAATTTTTTTCACGCTTTGGATTTTTATTATTTATCGTTTGGGGACTTATATCCCTCTTCCTGGTATTGATCCAGTGGGGATGCGTGTTTTGGCGGGAGATTATACGTCTCAGGGAATATTAAAGATGTTTAATATTGTCTCTGGGGGAGCTTTAGAGCGAATGAGTATATTTTCGCTAAATTTAGGACCTTACATATCTTCAAGTATTATTGTTCAGCTTATGACTGCAGTTTTTCCTTATTTTACTATGCTTAAAAAAGAAGGAGAGGCGGGGAGAAGGAAGCTAAGCCAGTATACACGATATGGGACTATTGGTTTGGCTACAGTGCAGGCGGCAGGTTTGGCTTCTTTGCTGAGCTCTGTTCCTGGGCTTGTTTTGGACCCTGGAGTGTTTTTTCATTTTAGTACTGTGACGACTATCGTTGGTGCAACGCTGTTTTTGATGTGGTTGGGAGAGAGAATTACTGCAAGAGGGATTGGAAATGGTTCTTCTATGCTGATTTACGCTGGAATCATAGCCAGTTTACCTCAAAGTTTATTTCAGTTTCTGGAATTAGGGCGTACTGGGGGAATTACTTTTTTTGAAGTTTTTTTTGGCATGTTGGGAGTAGTCGGGTTTGTTTATTTTATCACCTTCATGGAAAAAGCTTATTACAAAGTTGGAGTTCAGTATTCTCGTCGTCCGGAGATGGGGGCTCAGCATGCTATGGAGCGTCCTTACATTCCTTTGAAGTTGAATCCTACGGGAGTATTACCTCCTATTTTTTCTATGGCCTTGTTGGGTTTTTTTTACTCTATGTCTAATTTGAAAATTATGGATAGCTTGTGGCTTATTGGCCCCTTGTTGAAGTTACTTTTTGTTCACCCAGTGGTTTCTATTTTTGTTCGAGTTGGGCTAATCATTTTCTTTGCTTTTTTCTACACGACGATCGTTTTTAATCCTGAAGAAAAGGCTAAAGAGTTGATGAGTAATCACATTTCTGTTCATCCACTTAGACCTGGTGTTATGACAGCGAATTACTTCACTTATCTTTTGAATAGGCTAACTGTTGTGGGGTCTATTTACATTGCATCTGTTGTTGTTCTTCCTGACGTGTTAAGTAAAATTTTCTATATTTCTTTTCCTATTGCGGGAACTAGTGTATTGATAGCGGTTAGTGTGACGCTCGAAACTACTTCTCAGTTTTTTTCCTATATCGTTTCTCATCAGTATAGTCGTTTATTTAAGAAACAGAAGAGAAAGACATTATGAAAAAGGAAATTATGAAAAAAGGAATTGTATTTTTTGGTCCTCCTGGATCTGGTAAAGGAACCCAAAGTATACTGCTTTCGGATCGATTGAACATTCCATTGGTGGCTATGGGACAACTTCTTAGAACGGAAGTTGTACAGAATACTTCTCTTGGAAAAAAAATAGAGGATTCTTTAAAGCGTGGTGAGTATTTAAGCACTTCCGATGTCATGGAGGTTTTGAAGATTCAGCTTGATAAATTTCCAGATGCTTGGGTTATTTTGGATGGAGTTCCTCGTTCTATCGAGCAAGCAGAAGCTGTTGAGCAGTATGCGTTTTCTGGCTTTTTATGTATCGAAGCTGTGGTTTTTCTTCAGATTTCCCCGGAAAAAGTTTGGGATCGTATAAGGAATCGTTTATCTTGCGTTCATTGTCAAAAGGATTATTGTCATAAAGTAGATCTCTGCTCTAATTGTGGTTCTAAAGAGTTTTCCAAACGCTCAGATGATAAAGAAGAGGTGGTCCTGAGAAGATTAAACGTGTTTAATGAGAAAATTCGTAGTATTTTTGATTTTTATAACGAGCAAAAAAAGGTTTATTTGATTCAGGCAGATAGAGATGTTGAGGAGGTTTATTCTGATATTATCGCTTGCATTCTTCCTTTGATGAAGAAATGAATAGGGGATTTTCGTTATAAGTGAGTAAGAAAAATAAATTTTTTAATTTTTTAGTTTAAGTGCTTTTGGTAACAATTAAAGGCTATTATTTAGACGAACAGTGTTTGATGTATGTTGCAGGTTTTATTTTTATAGTTAATCTACAATGCGATAGTCCCCCCCCATCGTGCGAGCCTATTTCTTTTCAATAGGATTGAGATCCGGTGAGTATGGGGGAAGGTAAAGAATGCGATGTCTTATAATATATTTCAGAAATATTCAGAAGACTGATCACCTTTTTACGAAAATCAATACTAAAGAAATAGTTAACCATTTTTCGAAAATAAACATTCCCTCCCCACCAAAGAGACTGATTGTGAGCTTTTTTTGATGTTTTCTAGAGCGTCTCGTCACGAGATTTTATCCCAAAAAATATTGCTCTAATTTGAAGGGCAAAAAGGAACGATTTGACGTGTTTACAGTATTGTGTTGAAATTTCTCTCCATTCTTTAAATTTTAGGAAAGCGTTTTCGATGGTATGTTTGAGAGTGTACAGATGATTATTCATTAGACTTCTTCGTAAACTATCATTTAGCTAACTCTATATCAGAAATAAGATTAAATCTAAGTCCAAATCTTTTTTTCCTATTTCTGAAGCGATGAGTTTAAATCGTTTAAGAAATTCGATAACATTTTCATTAAACACTCTTTTACTTAAAAGTTTTTATAACCTGTATTTATGATTTAGCTAACCTTCTTAATAGGATCATGGAATGGGCTATCATACTCATGTTTCCAGCAGTCGCTATGGCAATTTCAGCCATGCAAATGTTCTTTCGACTCCAACGCTTTAGCAAGTATAGCCCATTCTTGAGATATACGCTCTGAGATTGCTATAGTATTTATTCAATAGAGTTCTCACAAATTCCTCCATGGAGTTTCTATATCCAGCATCTGCACACACTCCCTTTAATGCAGGATATTTTTGCAACGCTTCCTAAAAAACTCTGCACCCAGCACCTGTGTCATTGGCCTTATGAACCGTGATATGGAGCAGATTACCTTGCGTATCAACAACACTATGCCGTTTGCGCATCTTTTTTCCCCCCTCTATACCTATTTTTTCTGAGGCTCCTGTGGGTTTAACACTTTGTGAATGATGCTATAGCTGGGATTCTTACTCCTTTCATACTTACTTCGGCTAGTCTTAACAAGTTCATGCATCACTTTTTCCCATACCCCCTTAATCCTACATCGTCTATAAAACGAATGTACCGTCGAATATGGTGGAAAATCTTTTGGTAGCATGCGCCATTGAAACCGATTTTGATTATATAAAATACTGCATTACCCCCCTCTTTTTTGTTGTATTTGCTTTTATTGCCGCTATCAAAATGATGCTTTATCACATCCCTATCTCTCTTTTAAATCACTTGGTTAATTCATCTTCTACACCTCCAGGCCTTTTATATCACACTTTTTTATTCATGAATACAGGTACTGTTTGATCCCAGAGAATTATGGAGTATATTATGAAGACAATAATTCATGGAAGAAAAGTTTATGGGACAAGTATTACATGCAAATGCCAGAACGACTGAGGCACTCCGTAGAGAGAAATAGTGAAG
>NZ_BAUP01000055.1:0-10904 GCF_000648275.1 Holospora elegans E1
CAAACAAAAAAATTAGACGAACAAAAAAAATTAGACGAACAAAAAAATTAGACGAACAAAAAAAATTAGACGAACAAAAAAAATTAGAAAGAGAAAAAGCAGAAAGAGAGGAGAAAGAGAAAAAAGATAGATTAATAAAATTGCTAGAGGAAGAGAAAAAAAAATGGACCAATTAGTTTTAGAAAATACTAATTTGACAAACCAAATAGCAGAAATTAAAGGGGGAGAAAAGCTACCTCTAGAAATTGAAAAAGATATTAAAGTGCATGATTCTTTATTAGATTTCTACACCCCAAAAGAACTACAAAGTCTCGTTCGAAAAATAGTAGAAGAATCAAGCGATAAAACGAGTCTATTGTTCCAA
The DNA here is from genome assembly GCF_000648275.1 of Holospora elegans E1. Classification (NCBI taxonomy): domain Bacteria; kingdom Pseudomonadati; phylum Pseudomonadota; class Alphaproteobacteria; order Holosporales; family Holosporaceae; genus Holospora; species Holospora elegans. Next base: position 365 of record NZ_BAUP01000055.1, read on the forward strand.
TTCGGAAAGCGTTTAGGAATAAACGTTAATAATATTACTAACACAACTATCCAGAATCTCGAAAAACAAATTCAGATTTATTCAGAGCAAAAAAAAGATCTTGACAGTAAAAATCAAGCAATTTTTTCGTCTTTCCAAAAAATTAATCCAGCTGAATCAAGAACATTTAGTAGTTTGTTGAAAATAATAGTGAAAGCAAAGCAATTCATTGAAGAGTTTAATGAGGAATCTTTAATGCAAACGCTAAATCATATTTTGTCGTTTTCTGAGGATCCTATCCTAGAAAAACATCAATCATTAAAAGAGGTGTTTTATAAAATTAGAGTGTTACAAGAATCTATTTCATTACTGCGCACTGAATCACAAAACGGTTTGCAGACAATTAAAGAAAATGATCTTAAAACATCTGCAGGTCGAAATACGTTAATGGAACAGCTTGAACTATTAGAGTCAGAGATAAAAAATCAAGAAGAAGCGACAAACAAAGCATCGAAAGATAAATCTTCTATAAATTCAGAACTAGAACTTATAAATAGAAAAATAGCGATATTCAATAAAATGTTAGCAGAGGCAAAAGAAAAATTGAGAGAGAATGTTGGAAAATTTAATCGTAAAAGAAATAAAGAAAATTTCTTTAAATTTAAAAAGGATAAAAAGGGTAAAAAGGGATCAAAATCAAAATCGGAAGAAGAATTGGAAGAAGAATTAGAAGAAGGAGCTTTCGATTAAAAGAGTCTAAAATAGAAAAAGCACCTGAAAAAACTCAGGTGCCTTTTTAAGTTCAAATTTTAGAACAGTTTAAAAAGCTTGGTACACAAAAAATATTATAAAAATTATAAAAAGGCCAACAGCATCAGAGCTACTAAATTAACAATTTTTATAAAAGGATTCATAGCCGGACCGGTTGTGTCTTTGTACGGGTCCCCTACTGTATCGCCCACTACGGAAGCTTGATAAGCAGAAGATCCCTTTCCCCCAAAGTTTCCAGCTTCTATATACTTTTTTGCATTATCCCACGCTCCCCCTCCAGAAGTCATAGAAAGAGCCAAAAACAATCCTGTAATCATTGTCCCCATTAATACCCCCCCAAGAGCACTAAAAGCTTGGGCTTGTCCAAAACCAGAAGAAATGACTCCGTAAACTCCAAGAGGAAAAACTACTGGAAGTAACGAAGGAATAATCATTGCTTTTAAAGAAAATTTTGTCAATATATCCACAGCTTTTCCATATTCCGGTGCTTGAGAACCGTCCATAATTCCTTTGATTTCTGCAAATTGTCTTCTTACTTCTACTACGATGGCTGCTCCGGCTCTTCCCACTGCTTTCATGCTCATAGAAGAAAACAGGTAAGGGATTGCTCCCCCCAAAAATAATCCCGTTATCAAAAATGGATCACTTAAACTAAAATTGATGTCCAGGCTGGGAAAAAAATGTTTTAGCTCTTGGGTGTATGCAGAAAATAGAATCAAAGAAGCCAATGCAGCAGAGCCAATAGCATATCCTTTTGTCACTGCTTTTGTCGTGTTTCCTACTGCATCTAAGGAATCTGTTACCGTTCTTACTGATGAAGGAAGCCCTGCCATTTCTGCAATTCCTCCTGCATTATCTGTTACAGGACCATAAGCATCAATAGCGATTATAATTCCAGAAAGCGCCAACATACTAGACCCTGCCAGTGCAATTCCAAATAGTCCAGCAAAAGAGTAAGCAGACAATATTCCTGCACATACCACGATAGCCGGCAAAAAACATGCTTCCATAGAAACTGCAAGGCCGCAAATAATGTTTGTTGCAGCGCCTGTTACAGAAGCATTGGCAATTTCTCGAACAGGACGATGAGAAGTTGAAGTATAAAATTCTGTGATCCAAACCAATAGTCCTGTGGCGATCATTCCTACTGCTCCACTTAACACAAGAGACACCCCTGTGACAGAATCGTACAGCACGCGATCAAATCCAAAAAATGCCCATGTTATACCAGTCAATCCTGCCATAGATAACACAACTGCCGTTCCCAGACCTTTATACAATGCATTCATGATATTTTCTTTCTTTCCAAGACGTACCGCATAAGTGCTAAGTACACAAGAAATTACGCAAACACCACTAACCACTAAAGGATATACCATCAATTCCCGATTGTTTTGCGCAGTTAAAAACGCAATTTGAAGTGCTGCAACCAATGTCACTACGTAGGTTTCAAACAAATCTGCACTCATTCCGGCGCAGTCTCCCACATTGTCTCCTACGTTGTCTGCAATTACTGCAGGATTTCTAGGGTCATCTTCGGGAATTCCTTGCTCAATTTTTCCTACAAGATCTGCACCGACATCAGCCCCTTTTGTGAAAATGCCTCCTGCGAGTCTTGAAAACATAGAAATCAAAGAGGCTCCAAACCCGAAAGCAACAAGAGTTTCCAAAAGAAATCGCTCTGTAACTTCCAAAAAAGAAAGGAAAGTAAAAATACCTACAACTCCCAAAAGCGCCAGTCCTACTACTAAGAATCCCGTAATCGCACCGGCTTGAAAAGCCACTGCTAGTCCTTGCGCTAACCCAGAGCGAGCAGCTTGAGTTGTTCGGACATTAGCGCGAACAGACACGCTCATGCCTGCATAACCACTGATACCAGAAAAGATTGCACCCAAGGTAAACCCAATCCCCACATGGCATCCCAAGCTTTGATACAAAAGCCCGGCAATCACAACGCCAACAAACGATATAGTCAAAAATTGACGCTTCAGGTAAGCTTGAGCTCCTTCCTGGATAGCTTGTGCAATTCGCTGCATTTCCAAAGTTCCTCCAGAGAGCGAAAGAATCTTTTTTGTGACGATTGCACTGTACAATAAAGCAATAACACCGGAAATTCCAACAATTCCCAGCCAAATGTATTCTGTGTCCATACACACTTTTGGTCATTTTTTTAAAGCATTACAGAAATATGTACAAAACGCAAGCTTAGAAAAACTTAAAGAAGCAAAGCGCGACTAGCAGTATTTATCATCTATTGAATCAAATGTATGCTACTAGCCCTCAGGGACAGTTACTGATTGTTTTAGTTGCAATGTTATACGTTGTTTGCGACTATTTTCTAATACAACATAGTGAGCGTCTACCTTCAAAACGTACCAGCCGTGCAATGACCTTTGGGAAAGATGATCTAATCGATGATCATTAATCCAAACTATCCATTCTTGTGTGTCTGGACGTAAAAAAATTCCTTGAAGAACAAAAACAGTCATCGAAGGCTTGACTTGCTCTGAAGAAGATGGGTGCTTTTTTTCAAAAGTGTAAGGATGAGTAAAAAATAATGATAGGCCTAACATCCACATCACACCCTTAGCCTTCTGGGGTAAAACAGTAGTAGCGCGCCGTATAAAGACCGTTTATACGCAAATTTGACGCTTCATTTTTAGGAAAAGAGGGCAGGGACGTATCTTGATCAAGAAGCTCTTCCTTTTCTCTGGATAACGAAAGATAGATAGATTCAATCCTTCCTTTATGGTAAGTATACAAAGTTTTAAAAAAATTCCAAAATATATCATCGTGCTTTACCTTAAATCTTATCGTCAGTTCAATGTACGATTCTAGCTCGCAAAAGTTTTTGTATGTTATTTCGATTTCGTCAAAGTGTGCAGCGTATTTTTTTAATTCTTGAGAAAAATCAATCAATTTATTCAATTGAAGTGGTGCTTGAATTTTCCACAATGATGCACGATTTAGTATTCCTTTTGTTTTAAACAGTTTTGTTTTTAGAGTTTGAATGCTTAAAAACGTTCTGTATTCCCAACACAAAAGCCCTGCTTGAAAAAGCAGCCCTAAGCTCCAGAGTAACAATCCCAACCGAAGCTTTATACATCGGATCATCTCTTCCATCATCTTTTAAGGATCCACAGAAAAGGGAGATCCTCCTTCACAATAATCCAATTCTTCCATTTCATTTAAAGAGGATGAAAGGTTTTCTTTCCATTGGATTATGGATTTTGAAGGCATGTGTTGTCTCCAGGCTGCCATCAATAAGTTTTTTTGTGACATTTTATCGAAATTTGAAAAGTTAAATCCGTATAGTCCTTTGGTTTTTGTCCATTCTATTGTCTCAAGAAAAGATTTTTCTGGTATCACCTGTTCCATTTGTTGCAAAAAAGTTACGGTTTGAAGATATTGTTTTTGGTGGTCATGCAATTTTTTTTCTATTTCTAAAAATTGTTTATCGTTCCAAGGTAATTTTTTCCATTGGCACAAGACGTCATTGTAAGAATTTTGTAATTCTGCCTTCCATCGCCATTGAAAAACGAAAATGTATAAACTAATTACCAAAGGAAAAATTTGAATCCAGGAAAATCGACGGAGCTTAGGCTCTAACGTGTTTAAAACAAAACGTTTTCCTTGCCCTTTTAACGATTGATAAGAAGGAGCTTGAGCCAAAACAAAACGATCTAATAAACTTTCACAGCGCATCACTGAAAAAATGGAATGTTGTTTCATCCATTTTTCTAAGTTATCTCCGTAATAATGTTGCCCCTTTGAAATGCTGGTATGAATATCTAAAAAACCAGCCTCTTGATCGCCTAAATATACAAATTCAAAATTATGCGTATGAAAACTTTCTTCTACGTGACGAACCGTTTCTTGAATCAATTGCGTTAAAGATTCTTGTGGCATAGGAAACAAAAGTCTTAAAAACACAAGAACGTTTTCGTAATATACTGCAAAAACACTTGGACTATCTAATCGTTGTAAAATAAAACATTGAAATTTTTCGTAAGACGCATCAAAATGAATTTTAACGTTACGAATAAGCTCTAGAGGATAGCTGTGATAGAAAAGAGAAACACATTGAGCTTGTAATTTTTGTTCTATCCATTGGGGAAGAATAGGCTTTGTAATTTTCAAATACCACAGCCAATGTTGGCGGCGATTTATAGACCATAAGTTGTGGTGCCCGTCTTGAGAAAATTGTTTGATCTTTTCTCTAAACCATTGCATACGTTCCCACCATGTTAGTCCGTCTGGCGATCTTTCCCACTTAAAACTCATTGTAGAACTTAAATCCAAGACGTGTAATATCCGATTCCAGGCGCGTAATGTTTGCAAAAAGAAAGGGAGCTCTTCCAAAGAGTGTTCTTCTTGAAAAACACTTTTCCCCAAACAAATGTCGTAAACTATAGCGCGATGCGGCTCTATAACACAAACTATTTTATCCATGAGAAATATTTTCCAGAACTTCATACAAAGGGACAAATATACTTTCTACAAAAAATAACAACAAGCATGCCACGATAACAAGACACCACAGAGGCAATCTGCGCATCCATCCTTGAATGCGAAATTCAAGACGAAATGCTAATAATCCGCTGATTTGTTGTAGCGCTTCTTGAAGATGCCCGTTGTCTTGTCCATAACGTAAAAGATGAATATAATGCTTGGAAAAACAGAACCATCCGGTGCACCCATCAGAAAATTTTCCTCCTTCTTGGATAAAAATTTTAAGATGAAGCAGAGTTTCTTTAAAATAAAAAGAGGTTACAGCTTCTTGCGTAATGGAAAGAGCAGAAAGTAGAGAAACTTTTGCCTTTAAAAGGCTGGAAAGAATTTCAAAACCATGAGCATATTGGGCATCTGCGTAAAAGGGAAGTGTACGAAACAAAAAAATTTGTATTTTGCGTTTTGAATACGGAAGATATAAAAAATAAGCTCCACTTAAAAGTACGCTTACACTCCCTATTCCTAGAAAAAAGCTTTTCCAGGAAAAATTTACTAAAAAAATTAACGCTTTGGTCCATATAGAAAGTTCAAAGTGCTTTTCTATTAAAATAGGAATTAAGAACTGAGCAACTTCACAATACAAAACATAGCCCGCACCTATACAGGCACACAAATTCAGAAAAGGAAGCCGTAGAACCTGACTCATTTGGCGATGAAGTGAGCGACGTCTTTCTAAATACACCCTTCCTTGTTGAATACCGTACTGTAAATTACCGGCACTTTCTCCTTGACGAAAAAAAGCAATAACTACAGGAGAGATGAGTCCTGAATATTTACTCCAAGCTTGAGAAAAAAGTTTTCCTTGCGCAATTTGCATTACAACATCCTGCAAAATCATTTCAAGGCTTCCTTTTCCTTTTATTTCAAGACTTTTTAATGCCATAGACAAAGATTGACCAGTGCTTAAAGACCATTCTAATCCTGTTAATATGTGGATAATAGCGTCATGATGAAAATATAGGCGATTTATCCAAAGAGGTCTTGGGTAAGCACGCAAAATGGTTAGGTTTTGTCCGTTTAGTGCGGCACATAACGCATTATAAGAACTGTATACGCCGCACCCATTACAACGCATTCCAGATTTATTAACCGCTTTGTAATAATATATTTTTTTATTTTTCTTTTTCATACTCTGCTTTAAATTCCTAAAACTCGTTTAAGCTCACTCCAACTTGTTTCTCCCTTTTCTACCATTTTTTTACCCTGCATGGCTAAATCTTCAAACCCCTTTGCGTACAAAGCGCGTTTGATTTCAGAATAAGAGCGTTGTTCTAAAATCATAGACTCTATAGCTTCATCCATAACTAAAATTTCCGCTATTGCTTTACGTCCTAGATATCCCGTTCCTTTGCACCATTGACATCCTGCGGGGTGATAGAGCTCAGCGTTTGTTCCATGAAAAGTTTCCTCTTGCATGGAGGTAGAGTTTTCAAGGCGGCAGTGTTGACACAATAAACGAATCAATCTTTGGGAAACTACACCATGAATTAATCCTGAAGCTATAGTCAGTGGAATGTTAAACTCTAGCATACGGTAAAAAACTCCCAAAACGTGAGTTGCATGAATCGTGGTTAAAACATGGTGACCAGTCATAGCAGCCCTTATGGCCATGGCTGCGGTTTCTGCGTTACGGATCTCTCCAATCAAAATCACATCGGGATCTTGGCGTAAAATAGATCTTACTCCTTTGGCAAAAGTTATAGGCCCTTCTTCTTTTACTTCTGTTTGTCGAATTCCTGCAATTTTGTACTCAATGGGTTCTTCTAACGTCATAATGTTTAATGCTTCTGCATCCATTTCTTGGACCATGGCATAAAGTGTGCTAGTTTTTCCGCACCCCGTTGGACCGGTAATCACAAGTAATCCTTCTGGTTTGTGAAGTAATTGAGTAATGTTTTTCAAAGTGGGGGTGTTGTAACCTAATTCTTTTAAAGAACGTAGTTCTTGATTGCGATTTAGGATTCGCAGTACGACATTCTCTCCGTAATATGTGGGGTGCGTTGCGCTTCTGACGTCGATAGAACCGCTGCTTAAAGAAAAAGAAAAGCGTCCGTCTTGGGGATTGCGTGCTTCTGCGATATCCATTCCAGATAAAACTTTTATTTGTACACAGGTCGCGCTCCAAAAACTCAAGTGAAAACAGCAAATAGTGTGAAGCAAACCGTCATAACGGTATCGCACACGAACAGAAAATTTTTCTGGTTCAAAATGAATATCCGACACCCCTTCGTGTACAGCATTGTGCAAAGTGTGGTATAAAAATTGACTTATGACCTGATCGTCAAAGTGGTGTTGGTCTGAAAAAAGATCATGTAAATCAACTTTTTTCTGAAATTGTTTTAGTGCATTTTGAATCTCAGAAACTGTCCCCAAGGCCCATTGAAACGGTACTTTAACGCAACATCGAACCAAATCTTGTAAGGAAAGATCTTGAGCCTTGGGCATCAACACGTACAGCGTTTCTTTTACACGAATTGGAACAATTGATGCTTGGTGCAGTAACTCTAAGGGGACTGCGTCCCATGCGAACTGAATATTTGGATCCTTGAGACTAAAATAAGGTAAACGATGAATCAAAGCAATCCATTCTAATAGTTTTGCTTCGCTTAGAATTCCCCAATCCAAAATTAACTTTTTAATGTCTGCTCCAGAATGTTGATGTTCTAGCAAAACAATTTTTTCTTGATCTGAAGTTAAAATATTGTCCTGTCGCAATCTATTCAGCAACGTGCTCTCTTCTCGGGATAATTCTCTAAAAGATAAAAATCGCATACCTTATATTGACAGATTAATTGTGAATATGAACATAACGTTCTATTTAGCATTTTGTCAATAGAAGGCACAATAAAAAAAGGTTAAAATTTTATACTTTATTTTTATAAAAAATATAAATAATAAAAAACTACTTTTATTTCGAGTATTCAGATTTTTTTTACTATTTAAAAAAGGGAAAATTTTTTTACTATTTTTTTTCGTATATGTTAATTTTTTTTAAATATTGTGTTGATGATTTATTTAGTGTAGAATGTATTCAAATTTTGTAGTGTTTTATTCTATGTATCGATTTAACATTTTTTTTGTTTTTTGTTCGTGTTTCGTTCACGTTCCTTGGGTGAACGCTGATAATGATCAGCAGTGTTCTTTAGATACGGAAAAAGCTCGAGAAGAAGCGGTGAGCTGTGTTCGAGAATTTGGAACCCAATTGGTTCAGCTCCTTTCAAAGCAGGCTTCTTTTTCTGATGTTCAAGATCTTATTCAACAGACTTTTGATATGAATAAAATGGCTCAGCGATGCTGTCCTGTGAAATACAAAACTCTTACCCAAGAACAGCAAAATTTGTACGAAAAACAATTTACTCGTTCTGTCTGTAGGGCATATCATAACATTCTTAAAAAATATTACACACCTAAGGGGAATTTAGAGGATCATTTTAAAGTAGATGTTAATAAAAGTAGATGTTACCCTGGAAGAGAAGGGATTAGTTGCACTGTAGTAACAGACGTGTTTGCTTCAAATGGTGCTAAAATTTCTGTCAAATGGTTGTCCAAAGGGGGGAAAATTGAGAATTTTGTGGTGGAAGGGACAGACATGAGGGCTGCAAAGAAACGAGACATGAAGACTCGGTATAAGCAGTGCGGAAGTGATTTTTCCAAGTTTCTTGAAAACATATCAGAATCTGATGGATCGTCTTCGTGATTTGTGTTCCTTTAATTGTCGTTATTCCAGACGCTCAAGAAGATGATGATAATTCGAAATATTTTTTAAGGAAAAATTATCTCACAGCATTAGAAAAGCAGGGGGGTGCCCCTGTGATTGTTCCTTATAGTATAAAAAACGTGGGGTTTTACATGCAGTTTGCTCACGGGGTGATGATTGCTGGTGGAAAATTTACCATTGATCCGGAATTTTTCAACCAGCGTATGCAGTGTAATCTTCCTATAAACTCCAAAAGAACTCAAGTTGAATGGGCTTATTGTCAAGAAGCGCTTCAACGAAAGATGCCTATCTTAGGTATTTGCGGAGGAATGCAATTAATTAACGTAGTTTTGGGGGGATCGTTAATACAAGATCTGTCTAGAATTCCTAATGTGTCTAATCATAACGTTTCAAAAAACAATGTGCATTCGGTTCAAATCCTTCCAGATACTTATTTATCTCAATACTTGAAATGTTCAGATTTGGATGTTAATTCTTCACATTGTCAAAGTGTAGACCGTTTGGGGCATGAGGTGCGAATAAACGCACTGTCGCCGGACGGAGTGATAGAGGGGATCGAACACACTCAGCATCCGTTTTGTTTAGGAGTTCAGTGGCATCCAGAATATTTTCATCAAAATCAAAACTTATTTTCCGAATTTGTTCAGGCGTGCAGAATGTTTCGAAAGCATGAGAAATAATGCATCGCAGTTTAGTCAAAAACATTAAGTTTTTTAGAATTAAGTTAGAATAGTATATGTTATATTTTTTCGGACAAGAATACAAAGAAGAAAAGTATTTGTTTGTGTGGCAGGGAAAAAATTTTTTTTAAATAAAGGGAAGTGAAGAAATTTCTTTATTATATTTTCATGACAGATTTTGTGTGTTTTTTTAAAAAAAAAGAGCTTTAGTGTTTTTGGATTTTTTAGCGCCACTGCCTTACACGAAGATGTAGTGTCAAAAAACAAAAGTTATAAAGTTATTTTTTAAAGGAGAATTTTGTAGAACCTGTCTTCACAGTTAAGCCAACCGACGAATCAGTAGCATTGAATGGGGGATCATAACGCTGTGTTTTTCCGATTGAACGCCTATTTCATACTCCTTGGTTAATCGCCTAAAATGATTTAGCCAAGCAAGTGTTCTCTCTATCCCTTGTCTTTTCGCTAAAATTGCCCAGCCCGGCGTAATACGTGCAAAAATCTCTACGGTCTTCTTCAATAGACCTATTGCATAAATAGACATCTTCGGAAACTATCATTTAGTTAGCTCCATAGTATAAATAGAAGAAATAAGATCAAATCCTAAGGCAAAATCCTTTTTTCCTATTTTTGCGGCGATGAGTTTAAATCGTTTAAACTATTCGATCATACTCCCCCTCACTTTTTTTCAGGTAGTTTAAAAGATCGCTGAAATCAAAGAATAAGAGTTTATCTTTGATCCACCTGAGCCTCCTTGTGAAGTATGAATACAAAGATGAATACAAAGGCGCTCTGACTGTTTTTTTGTAAGCACATTTTTGTGTAAGGCCCGTTATAGAAGCGTATAAAATAGCAACAGCGACAATGGTCATAAGTTTGGAAA
>NZ_BAUP01000054.1:0-10528 GCF_000648275.1 Holospora elegans E1
TTGGGAGCCAGTTCCTAAAATGCATTTAATGCTCGATGGCACCAATTGGAAGTTTGAAACGCAGAATATCAATTGCCTCGTACTAGCTGTTAAAGTTGGAAAGATTACATTTCCTTTGTTTTGGAGAATGCTTGATCACCAGAAAAATTCGCCCCCCCAAGCACGCATCAGTTTATTAAACCAATTTAAGGAAATCTTTGGGTTCGATAAAATTCTCTCCTTTTCAGCTGATCGCGAATTTGTGGGCAAAGATTGGATCACTTATTTGTTTGACTTATTTGTTTGACCACAAGATCCCTTTTTTTATCCGTATAAAAGATAATCAATTGGCCAACTTTGGCACCTCTAAAAAGTCTTTGAAGGATTTTTTTACTCACCTAAATACGGACGAAAGCCGCCATCTGTATAACATGCTGGATGATCCTAGGGGGGTATCGTAGGTAAAAAGATTAAAGATGAGCACCTTGTCATTTGCTTAAGATAAAGACCGGGCACTAAACAAACAAAGATGGGACATTGAACGGCTTTTCAGAACTATGAAAACGCAAGGGGTTAACCTTGAAAATCCCCCTATGAAAGATTTGGGAAGACTTTCCAAACTTATGACCATTGTCGCTGTTGCTATTGTATACGCTTCTATAACGGGCCTTACACAAGAACACAAGGGGACTCAGGTAGATCAAAGATAAACTCTTATTCTTTGATTTCAGCGATCTTTTAAACTACCTGAAAAAAAGTGAGGGGGAGTATGGGCATTGATATGGCTATGTGCAAAGACAGAAACTGGGGCAGAAAAAGTAAAAAGTTGCTTGGAAAAAAGAGTGGGAAATAGTATCAAAGAACAAATAGTATTTCCGGTTTGGTTAATAACACGCCCATAGCACCAATGGAGGTTAACGGATCTTGCGACACAGTATTATTCCAAGATTGGGTATTTCTGATCAAGGAACTAAAGCCTGGTCAAGGTGTTATTATGGATAATGCCTCTTTTTCATCGGTATAATTTTTTTACCTCCTTACTCTCTTGATTTGAATCCAATAGAGAAATTCTGGGCTAATATGAAGAGAGGGATTGAATGCAATATACTAAATTTCAACGCTCTATTCGACCCTATTTCGTGGTTCTTTAAAATGCCCAATTCAACCTAAATTACTATATGGAGCAATACTGCTGCAGGTAAAATCGTGGACGATAAAGGCAAAGCACCTGATTGGCAGCGCTTGTTTGAGCGTAAAAAACATAATCAATTGGGGGCACCTTGCAGTGGTTTGGTGCTGACTGCCGGTGCTGACGTGAAAAAACCGTATTGAGATTGATATCGTTACATGGAACAAAAACCGAAAAAGCTAGTCAGTTTCTTATTTTTACTCGGTCAAATGCAGCGGTTAGTAAAATAGTTTCTCATTGATGAATACCTTATTCCCAAGTGAAGATGGCGTAGATCGTGGAATTTCCTTGATGTCAAGGCATTGATGCCGATTGTGCCAATAAGTCTATGATTAAATCGTGGAGACGTAACCGTGTTGGGTCAAAAACTCAGACTTATAGCTAAGCTTTGGACGGTGGTGAGAGGCTGCGTTTTAAAATCATCACTCTATCATGAGCTTAAACTTTCCTAAGGAGAGGAAGGCTTTCCTTCCGTATATTTCCATTTTCCAGCTTGCGGACTTAGAACCTGTCTTCACAATTTAAATAAAATCTGATACAAAGCTTGGTTAGAAGGTAAATGACATCCCCTATCCGAGAGATTTAAGTGACAAGCAATGGGATTGAATAAAGTCTCATGTGATACAGGGGATTAGGGTAAAAAACGCAAGATAGCGCTTACTAACGGGGTGTTTTATCTTGTAAAGACGGGCTGTCAGTGGCGCTTTTTTCCGCCAGAATATCTTCCTAGAAAAGGGTGTACAGATTTTACATGCAAGCAAGACAAAGCAGAATTGGGGAGAAACTGACAAGGGATTTTGTGGAAAAAAGGTCAAAGAGCGTAAACGCCTTAGTGTCACGGATGCCCACATATTTTGCATTCGAAGGTTCACGCAGCAACTACACATGATACTGTTGCGGGATACAAGGTGTTTGATGAGGCAGGTGCAAAATATTCATCGCTTAAAAGCGTATGCCCAGATGCTGGTTATCGTAAAACGTTCGAAGAGTTTGTTAAAAACATGTTAAAAGACCGTAGAGATTTGGGCACGTATTACGCCGGATTGGGCAATTTTAGCGAAACGATAGGGGGTAGAGAGACCACTTGCTTAGCTAAATCATTTTAGGCGATTGAGCATAGAGTATGAAATAGGGGGTCAATCGGCAAAACACAACGTTATGATCCCTCATTCGAACCGATTCGTCGGTTGGCTTAACTGTGAAGACAGGTTCTTACTTGAGATTTGCTGAAGCGTTACTCTCTTCTTGAATTTTTAATTTTTAGGCTAAAACGTCAAGGTGAATATCTTTAAATATTTTGGACCAATTGCAAATACAAACAAATAATTAGAAACGATTATTTCCATTTTCCTTTCAGGCCTATTTGACCTAAAAATTATTTCTTTTCAATGATTTTCTTTTCAAATTGGTCTAGCTTTTATTGATTATTTTGCTAAAATTAAAATGCGTTTTGATTTTTTGAAAGAAAGGATGCTTCAAGAACTTCGCGCTTTGTACAGACCTTCCCCAGAAGAGCTTTTCAAAATTTTAGATTTAGGTCGGGTCTCTTTGCCAATATGTATTGATTTGGATTTTACGTTACTACAAAGCAGTTCTCTATATTTTTTTTTCCCACAAGCATTTTTTGGGCTGCCGAAACTTTTGTACACCCAATCTTGGGCAGCTTTTAAATGGTGGGTCAGTATGAAATACCCCATAAATCCAGAAACATTACCTTATCGATCATTTTTAATAGACTTTTTAAAATTGTGCAAAACACAAAATATTCCTTTGGTACTTGCAACCGGGGCAAGTTACCCCACCGCTTATGCTGTTGGCGCTTACCTAAACTGTTTTGATCACATCATAAGCAGTACGCAAACAATTCATTGCGTAGGTTCTGCAAAAGCAAAAGCTCTTGTCGATCTTTATGGAGAGAATAAATTTTACTATTTCGGAGACAATAAAAAAGATCTTTTAGTTTGGAAGCACGCCTATAGTGTAGTAGCGCTAGACCCTTCTGATGCTTTTTCTAAAAGGATTAAAAATTTTTGTGCTGAAAAGCGTTGTTTCTTTTTGTATGATAGGGTTAAATAGTAGAAAGATGAAAAAGGAAAAACTTTTTATATGATTGTATCTGGCACTGTTTCAAAATTGGCAGCTTCTGCTACGCTTAATATGTCTAAAAAAGCAAAATTTTTAGAAGCTCAAGGTCATAGAGTTTTTAATTTTAGCGTTGGAGAACCCGATCTGTTTCCCCCTGATGAGCTGTTTTCTAGTGTTTTAGATGCTATAAAATCTAAATCTCACCTCTACACTCCAGTATCTGGCACGAATACCTTAAAAAAAAGTATTTTGCAGTACACCGAACAGCACCAAAAATTATCTGGATGGGATGCACAGAACGTTTGTGTTTCAACCGGAGCAAAACAAGTTATTTACAACGCGCTCATGGCCAGTTTGGAATCGCTTGACGAAGTAATCATCCCCAGTCCTTATTGGGTTTCTTATCCGACGATTGTTGAGTTAACAAAAGCACGTTGGGTACCTGTTCTTTGCGATGAAAAGAACGGCTTTAAACTAAAACCAGAAATGTTAAGAACAGCGCTAACTGATAAAACGAAATGGTTAATTTTAAATTCTCCTAACAATCCTACCGGAGCTGTGTATGATTTTGAAACCTTACATCAGCTAGCAATAGTTTTAAAAGATTTTCCTTCTGTTTTTATTTTATCTGACGACATTTATGAGTCTTTGTCTTACACTAAAGATCTTTGTCCGCATCTTTTGCATGTGTGTCCAGAGCTTAGGTCTCGAGTTTTAGTTGTAAATGGTATTTCTAAATCTTTTGCAGCAACAGGATGGAGATTAGGATGGGGGATAGGGCCTGAAGTTCTTATACAAGGAATGGAAAAAATTCAATCTCACAGTACCTCTGGTCCTTGTTGTTTAGTTCAAGAAGCTGTAGAAAAGTCTTTAAATTCAGAAGGAATAAAAGAATATTTTTGCAAGAATCGAAAAATTTTTTCCTCTAGAAGAGATACTTTAGTTCAAGCATTACGCCGCCTTCCTGGAGGGAAAAGCGTACAAGCTCCCGAAGGTGCTTTTTATGTATTTTTTTCTTGCGCGGAATTATTAAATCATCCAAAAATTCGTGCGTTAGGATGGAAAACTGATACAGAATTAGCAGAAGGTCTATTAAATCGTGCTTATATATGTACAGTTCCTGGAACTGAATTTGGGAAAAAAGAATATCTAAGATTTTCTTATGCTGTTTCGCCAAGCCTCATAGAAGAAGGGATAGAACAGTTAGAACGTTTTTTAAGTGCCTCTTTGTAGTAAAAATTTAATGTTTAGAACGGAGATTTAAAACCCGAAGCTATTACTTTTGCTTCTTACCGATCAACATTAAAAATATTAAATGTATTGGGACCTGTATCAATATATCTTTTGGAAAAAATTATATAGTAATTTAGGTTGAATTAGGTGTAATTTTTTTGTTAAAATAAAAGGAAATCGACAAAGAGCTACAGCAACAATTTAAGAAAAAGGGGAATAGAATATTTAGATGAGGAGAACGGGTATATTAAAGCATCGCAACCATTTAAAATAAGTGTATTAGCGATAGGCAGGTGGCATAAAGAATGCAGACAAGAAGGCAGTTATTTTCCTAAGAGGCGTGGTGGCTCAGAAAAAAGATTGACTTAGAGAAGTTTGAAGCGTACGTCAAAGAAAACCAAGATATGCCCTTGAAAAAAGCTGCTCAAGAATTTGGGGTGAGTATTTTTACAATCAGTTGCTGGTTAAAAAATAGCTATAAAAAAAAGACTTTTCGCACTTAGAAGCAAGCAAAGAAAAGCGAAGTCAGTATCAAGAATAGATCAAAGATATATAGTAATTTAGGTTGAATTAGGTGTTTTAAAGAAGCACGAGAAAGCGTCGAATAGAGCCTTGAAATTTAGTATATTGCTAGTATATTGCATTCAATCCCCTTCTTCATATTAGCCCAGAAAGTCTCTATTGGATTCAAATCAAGAGAGTAAGGAGGTAAAAAAATTATACCGATGAAAAAGAGGCATTATCCATAATAACACCTTGACCAGGCTTTAGTTCCTTGATCAGAAATACCCAAGCTTGGAATAGTACTGTGTCGCAAGATCCGTTAAACCCCATTGGTGCTATCGGCGTGTTATTAACCAAACCGGCAATACTATTTGTTCTTTGATCCCACTCTTTTTGCCAACCAACTTTTTACTTTTTCTTCCCCAGCCTTCTGTCTTTGCACACAGTTATATCAATGCCGCTTTCATCAATATATACAATACTTGTGTACGCTATATCTTGATCGATTCTTGATACTGACTTCACTTTTTTTTGCTTGCTTCTAAGTGCGAAAAGTCTTTTTTTTATAGCTATTTTTTAACCAGCAACTGATTGTAAAAATACTCACCCCAAATTCTTGAGCAGCTTTTTTCAAGGGCATATCTTGGTTTTCTTTGACGTACGCTTCAAACTTCTCTAAGTCAATCTTTTTTCTGAGCCACCACGCCTCTTAGGAAAATAACTGCCTTCTTGTCTGCATTCTTTATGCCACCTGCCTATCGCTGATACATTGATTTTAAATAGTTGCGATGCTTTAATATACCCGTTCTCCTCATCTAAATATTCTATTCCCCTTTTTCTTAAATTGTTGCTGTAGCTCTTTGTCATTTTTCTTTTGTTATAATAAAAAAATTGCACCTAATTAAACCTAAATTGCTATATCAAAAATCTCCTAGACAGAAAAAAGAAATCCCAAGCTTGAAAACTAAAAAATCCCAAAGTAAATGAAAGCTTTTCTGCTGATATTTTATTCCCGTGTAATAAATTAACTTTTTTGGGTCTCTTGTAATTTCTATTTTTTTTTATAGAATGGCTTTAGAAGTAGCGATCAGGGGAAAGTTGTGGCAGTTCCAAAAAAAGACAAGTTACTCTAGACAAAGAATGCGTAGATCTCATGACCATATAGAGATTCATCCTGTGGGAACGTGTAAGAATTGTGGTAAAAATCGGTTTCCTCATCACATGTGTTTAGAATGTGGATACTATAAGGGAAGGAAAGTGATTACAACAAAAGCGGAATTTCGTGTTTTGAAAAAAAAGAAAGAAGAAGATTAGTATGATTCATCTTTCCGTGGATGTTATGGGAGCAGACGCTAGAGTAGAAGAGCTTTTAAGAGGTGTTAGCCTTTTTCATGAAAGGTATCCAGAATGTAAGTTTTCGATTTTTGGTGTAGAGGCTGAGTTATCAAATGCGTTAAAAAGCTTTTCTCTTTCTGAACATCTTTTTGATGTTGTTTATACTCCAGATTATGTTAATTCTCAAGCAGAAGTTTTTTCTACGCTAAAGTCTGGAATGGATACTAGCATGTCGCGTGCTTTGCATAGTGTTGCTTCTGGACAATCCAAAGGAGTTGTTTCTGCGGGAAATACAGGGGTATACTTAGCACTTTCTAAGTCTATTCTAAGAACTTTGGAAGGAATTATTCGTCCCGCCATTGTTTCGCAAATTCCCACGTGCAAGGGGGAAAGTGTTATGTTAGATCTTGGGGGAAATTTGGATAGCTCTAGTAAGATATTAATTCAGTATGCTTTGATGGGAAAGATCTTTTGTCAAAAAGTTTTGGGAGTTGAATTTCCTTCTATTGGCTTGTTAAATGTGGGAACTGAACTTCAAAAAGGAAAAGAATCTTTGAAGGAAGCGTACGAAATTCTAAAGTATCAAGATGGAATGAATTTTTACGGGTACATAGAAGGAGATGATATTTCTAAGGGAACCGTAGATGTTATCGTTACGGATGGCTTTACTGGGAATGTAGCGCTAAAAACTGGCGAAGGTACTATGCGCATGATGTCTTTTATGCTGGGACGCGCGTTTCGAAGTTCTTTTTATGGTCGGTGTGCAGGGTGGATTGCAAAACCTTTTTTGCAGGATTTTAAGTCATATTTTGATCCAAGAATTTATAATGGCGCTTTGTGGCTAGGGGTCAGAGGTATTGCAGTAAAAAGTCATGGAGGAACAGATGCCATAGGGTTTTCTCATGCATTAGAAACTGCTTATGATATGGTTCGTATGAATATTATACATGAGATTCAAAGTACTCTTTTAGAACGGTCTATTTAAGATTAGACGCTTCAATCCAATATTTATTCTTTTATTTTTTATTTTTTTGAGTGTTCTTATTAAAAAGAGTATATTATGCTTAAAATTTAGGGAGGACATGATAAAGTTTGATTAAAGTTTTTATGCTATGGTTAAAGATATCGAGTAAATAGAAAGGGTGTCTTTTTGAGTTTATATAAAAAGAGTTTATTAGGGATGATATTGTCAGTACTGTGTATAGGGATTGGAGTGTACTTAAATCATTGGACATCACTGATTTCTAAAAAGAGCGATTTTCAATCTCAAGAAGTCTTCCAAGAGCGTTATATAAAAACAGAGTTTTTTAAAAAAGGAGATTTTTACCTGGTTTTTCATAAACCAAGTACCGTTCCTGTTACACACACTTTGATTGCTTTTACATCCCTTGCGTGCCGTGTGTGCAGTGCATTCCATAATGAAATTTTTTTGAAAATTCAGTCATTACCTTTATATACTTCTGGAGCTCTTCGAGTTGTTTTTGTGGAATATCCCGCAGATCGTGTAAGTTTTTTTGCCGGTGGATATGTCTGGGCTTCTAAAAATCCAAGTTCTGCAAGAGAAGCTTTAATGAAAAATCAGCCTATGTGGAATATTAGTGGTGAATTTAAACAATCGTCAGAAAATCTAGAGACTTTAAAATTAGAAAAAGTTAAGAAAATTTTAAAAACGAAAAATACATTATCTAAAAAAGAATTGACAACCTTATTTGAAAAGAAAATGCAGGCACAAAAAATTTTTGGTATCACGGATGTTCCATTTTTTGTTTTGTATCAACCAAATAACCCCAAAGGAAGTCGTATAAAAACACGCATAGGAGAAGTAGAGTGGGATAATTTTCATTCTTGGCTTGAAATTGCTTTCCCTTAAAATGAGATCCTTATTAATTTTTTATTTCAAAATCTTGAAGAAAAAATATAACAAATCATCCTCTATTCCATAGATAAAAAAG
The DNA here is from genome assembly GCF_000648275.1 of Holospora elegans E1. NCBI lineage: Bacteria > Pseudomonadati > Pseudomonadota > Alphaproteobacteria > Holosporales > Holosporaceae > Holospora > Holospora elegans. The sequence goes on from NZ_BAUP01000054.1 coordinate 8,278, forward strand.
GGCCTACGCACAGTAAAGAAAATAAGATTTATAAAATCACACTCCCTTAATAGTACGAAGTCCAAAATCTTTACAAAAAATGAGATGGTGTCGTCATGAGATAAAATATGATATACCAAACTTTTTGCGAAAGTAGATATACATGCCAAATCAAACTGAAAGTGTTGGACTAATGCGTTGAAAATTGTCATTCGCGGTTGACAAGATCTATGGCGATGTTGTCCCAGGTTTGGTCAAAAAAATTTGCAGCACACTCTGGCAAAACTCTTTCGCAAAGACGAAAAATCGAGTATTGCTCACATGTTCATTCTTTGATGGGAGGCAGGTTTGATAGGGAGGGCAAATAATGCACCTCAATGCCCCCTTTCTTTTGCTGCTTTTTGGGTATATTTGCTTGTGTTATAAGGTCCAAGATCAGATGAATGTTGCGCACATGGTCATTCTTCTCTGGTTGGAGCTTATAGGTAGGGCAAATAATGCACCTCAATCCCCCTTTCTTTTTCCACCTTGATCCAAGATCAGGTAGAACAGCGCTTTTGGATAAGCGTCTTTCAGCTGATCAAAAAACGTCTTCAAGGTTTTTAAGGAACATCACCTGTCAAATCCAAGGCTCCAATCAGGCTAATACGTAAGCGCAGATATCGCTTGCTTTCATATACGTCGTGGCTTTCCAAATGTGCGATAAATTCCGCTGTTTGTGAAACATTCAGCTTGCTTACAGAGCCCCCGCTTTACACCTTTAACTTATACTCCTTGACTGATCGTCAATCAAAAGAGCATTAGCAATTTGACGAGCTCTACCCTTTTTCGGATAACAAAACTGCCTTAATCCTATCTTCTACGCGTCGCTTCTTTTCTTGTCGATGCTGCGTTCTTAACGCAACACGATCTCCTTCTGTCAGAAATCTTTGCACAAGAAAAATTATTAACGCATAAAATTAAACTTTTAAACAATTTCATTCAGCATGAGTGTATGAATGCTGTTAAGCGTTAAAAATTAAGAGAGAAAGCAATAGCCTTTAAACCTAAAAAAGAGTAGTCTTAGAGAAAATAATTATTTTGACAATCAAATGAAACCGTTTCATTACGATGTAATTATTATCGGAGCAGGACCCGTTGGGCTGTTTTCAGTGTTTGCGTGTGGCATGGTGGGGCTTCGTGTTGGGCTTTTTGATGCGCTTTCTGCTCTTGGAGGCCAGTGTTCTGCACTATACGCCAAAAAACCTATTTACGACATTCCAGGACATCCTTCTTTGTTAGCCGGGGAGCTTATAGATCGATTAATAAAGCAGATGGCCCCTTTTAATCCGGGAATTTTTTTGCAAACACCAATAAGCACCTTAGAAAAAGATTTGGAAAAGGGGTGGAGCGTGACAACGTCTTGCGAAAAAATAAAAGGGCGCGTAATTTTAATATGCACAGGGGCTGGAGCGTTTACTCCCAAACGTCCCGCAATCCCTTTTATTGAAAATTTTGAACATCAAAATGTATTGTATTGCGTAGATCACCCGGATCGTTTTTCTGGAAAACGAGTTGTTATCGCAGGCGGGGGAGATTCAGCAGTAGATTGGAGTTTGTTATTGAGTCAAAAAGGGGCGCAAGTTTTTCTGGTTCACAGAAGGAACAAATTTCGCGCACAAGAAGCGTCTTTAGCGCGCCTTGACTCTTATATATCTGAAGGAAAAATTAAACTTTTTGCTCCTTGTCAGGTGATCGGATTAGAAGGAAATAATGGAAAGCTTCAAAAAATCCATTTACAACACGCTTTTGATCAGACACAGTGGGTGGATTGCGATTTTTTTATACCTTGTTTTGGTCTTGAAATCCAAAAAAGTCCTTTTGAAACATGGGGGATTCAATTAAATTCCGGAATGATAGTAACTTGTCCTTCAACAGGACAAACTTCTGTTTCAGGGATCTATGCCGCAGGAGATTGTGTAACGTATCCTGAAAAACTTAAGCTGATTATGACTGGTTTTTCAGAGGCAATGCAGGCGGCGCATCATCTAAGAAAAACACATTTTTCTGAACGATCCTATCGTTTCGAGCATTCTACTTCTACTGGGGTTCCTAGCCCAGAAAGCAAAAGTTGAAAAGGTGTGTTTAGGGAAGGATAAAAATTAAGCTCTTTTATTTCTCAGAACCTGTCTTCACAATCTGATAAAAAGCTTGGTTAGAAGGTAAATGACATGCCCTACCCGAGAGGATTTGAGTGACACACAATGGAGATTTAATAAAATCTCATTTTGAT